>JAQULY010000033.1 GCA_028718445.1 Kiritimatiellia bacterium | reverse complement strand
TGGGCGGGGCGAGCACGACGAACGGGCCCTACATCGTTCACACCTTCACGAATACAGCCGCGACCGAGAGTTTTATCGTGGTAGGAGATGCGGTGGAGTGTGATGTGCTGGTCGTGGCGGGAGGAGGTTCGGGCGCAAATGGAAACACCTACGGGAATGGCGGCGGCGGCGGCGCGGGTGGGGTGATTTACGCCAATCACTTTGTGGTGGAGGGAGGATCCGTCATTCCGGTGACCGTCGGCACGGGTGGCATTTACACGGCCGGAGGCCTTTATTCGGACGGCGGGGGCGCCAATGGCGGAAATTCCACGTTCTCCAGCCTGACTGCCTATGGTGGCGGCAAGGGCGGGGCTTACGGTTTCAGCGGGCATGCGGGCGGCTCAGGCGGCGGCGGCGGGCAGGTCGGTTCGGGGGGGAACACCGGGGGCGTCGCTGTTGCCGGACAGGGCTATTATGGCGGAAACGGCAGTCCTCTTTCCGGCGGCGGTGGTGGCGGCGCGGGCGGAGTGGGCGGCGCTTCGCCCGGCGCGGCAGGCGGAGCGGGCGGAGCGGGCTTTCTTTCTTACATCTCAGGCACCGCGACGTGGTACGCGGGTGGTGGCGGCGGTTCGACTCATTCGTCCGGAACAGGGCAGGCACAAGGCGGCTCCGGTGTTGGCGGATATGGCGCCTACAGCAGCGGCAGTGTGACGAATGTCGCGACCGACGGTCTATGCGCCAGGGGCGGCGGCGGTGGCGGCGGCGGTGTGTATGTCGCGGGCGGCTCCGGCGGCTCCGGCATCGTGATAGTTCGATATACCCGTATTCGCGGAACGCTCATTCTAATACGGTGATGCTGAGGATTTCTTTGCGGAGGAACGGTAAGACGGAGAACCGACAGGAGCATCACGATGAGACCATGGATGGCGGCCGTTTTGGCCGGGCTGACCGGAGTGACGGTCGTCATGGGCCAGCAGGAGCGGCGGGATCGGGTTCAGGTTGTGCCCCGCGTCAACGAGGTGACGGTTGACGGCGATCTGAAAGACTGGGATCTTTCCGCCGCGATCGATACGGCGCTGGATGAGAAACTGCGCCCGCTGTTCACCGTACAGATTGCCCTCATGTACGACGCCGAGGCGTTGTACATCGGTGCGCATTTTGCGGATGACACGCCGATGCTGAACCGGCACGACCCGAGCGTTGAGGCCGCCAACGGGTGGGCGGGGGACTGCCTTCAGATCCATCTGTGCAGCGATGCCGATCAGCCGTATCCGCTGCCCGTCAAGATCGAAGCCGACACGGTGTGCGACCTGATCCTGTGGAACTACACGGACAGAAGGGAGCCGGTTCTCTTCACGACCATCAACTGGGGCAAGTTCTCCCGGCTCTACACCGGCGCTGACTCCGGTTTGGCATTCCGGACCGATCAGGACCAGAAAGGTTACACGCTGGAGGCGCGGATTCCGTGGTCGCGCCTGAACGCTCCGCGCGCCCCGCAAGCGGGGGAGAAGATCGCCTTTCTGTTGAAACCGTTCTGGGGCGACGCGACGGGCACGAAGCACGCGTCGTTCTTTGCCGATGTGGTGCGGGAAGGGGGATTCGCGTACGCGAACTCGGCGATGTGGGGCCGGGCAGAATTCCTGGAGAAAGGCAATCTGACAGCCTCCGCCAAGCCGAAGACTGCCACCGAGCGACGGTTGCCGGTGAGGACCGCGCTACGGCTGCCCGACAAGAAAGCGACCACGGTGAGCGCGGCGATATACAGTCGTTCCAACGTCATGGTGCGCACGTTGCTGGCGGGGGCGACGGCAGAACCGATGGATCAGGCTTTCCACGGCGCGCGCATCGTGAAGCGGGCCGGCGCCAAAGTGCACGTGGCGTGGGACGGATGCGACGACGCAGGGAAGCCGTTGCCGGCGGGAGAGTACAGTCTGAAGGTGTTGACCAGCCGCGGAATTGGGCAAAAGTGGGTGGCCTCCGTGCATAATGCCGGCAATCCGCCATGGTACACGGACGACGGTACCGGCAGTTGGGGCGGAGATCACGCGCCGCCCGTCGCGGCGGCTGCGGACGAGGATCGCGTCTACTTGGCTTGGGCCGCGTCGGAATGCGGCCCGGCGGTCATCGCCTGCCGGCCCGACGGCCAGAAACTCTGGGGCGCCAAATCCGTCAGCATGGACGTGGGATTCGGGTTCTATGCGTTGGCAGCCGATGGCCAGTACGTCTATCTGCTGCAGGACGGCTATTTGTACGGCCAGGGGCCCTTGATGGGCGAGGTGAAGACCAACTATCCGGCCATCATTCGCTGGGACGCGGCGACCGGCAAGCCGGTCAATTTCCCCTTCGGCAAGCGCTGTCTGATGGTAGGCGAGTGGCCGGACAGTCTGCAGCGGCCGGACTTCACGCTGAAGAATGTGGGGTGGAACCACGATTATGCGGCCGGCGCCATCGAGAACACCCATTTCAAGCGGCCGTGGGAGAAACACCAGACGCACGACTATGGTCCGCAGGAATTCGGCCGCAATGCCCTGGGGCTGGCCGTCCATATCAGTACGGCGTACGTGACCAAGTACCTGGAGAACAAAGCGGTGGCGTTCGAGATGCAGTCCGGCAAGCTCGTGCGGGAATGGAGTCTCCCGAGCCCTGTGGGGCTCGCGGCGGCCACGAATGGGACGATCTATGCCGTCAGCGGTAAAAGTATCGTCAAACTGATGCCGGACGGCACGGTCGCGCCGGTCGTGAAGGACTCGCTCTCGTCGCCATGGGGGCTGGCGGTGGGTAAGGACGGATTGCTTTATGTGTCCGACTGCGGCGACCAAATGCAGGTTAAGGTGTTTGATCTTCAGGGCCAACTCGTTCGCACGATCGGCAAGAAGGGCGGACGGGCGTGGGTCGGCGGGTTCGATCGGAACGGCCTGCTGGAGCCGGCGGGGCTGGCGATCGACCGCGACAACAAGCTGTGGGTGTGCGAGTACGATTGGTCGCCCTTGCGGATCAGCACATGGGCGGCGAAAGACGGGAAGTTCCTGAAGGAGTACTTCGGTCCGGGAACGTACTCCGTCAGAGCCTCGGTGAATCCCGAGCGGCCCAACCTCGTTCTGGCGCATAACACGTGGTTCGATGTGAACTTTGCCACCGGCACCGTGAAGCCGGTGGGGACGTTCCACCGCACGATCGAGGGACTGCAGTTCCGGGCCATCGTCGACAAGTACATGTTCCACCGTGTTAAGGGACGGACCTATGCCTGCAGTGTCGATCTGGGTGGGGCGGTGGTCTTTCTGGTGAAGGAGGTCGGCGGCGTTCCGGTGGGCGAACCGGTTGCCGCTTGGGGCACCCTGCCACTGCTGCAGTTCAACGGCATTCGCGCGGAGG
Source organism: Kiritimatiellia bacterium (assembly GCA_028718445.1). Classification (GTDB taxonomy): domain Bacteria; phylum Verrucomicrobiota; class Kiritimatiellia; order RFP12; family JAAYLN01; genus JAQULY01. The sequence continues at coordinate 16,775 of JAQULY010000033.1, read as the reverse complement.
ATCTGCCGGCGGAGGCTCGCGAGAAGTACTGGCCTACCCGGAACAAGCAAACCATGTTCCAATGGCACGATCTGAATGGCGACCGGCTGATCCAGGATGACGAATGGACTTTTTCGATCGTGGCCGATTCACGCTTGAAAGCGCATTGCGGTTTCTATTGGGGGAATTGGTCGGACGACAGTCTGACGTTCTGGACGCGCAGCTACGATCCGGAAAACCAGGTGGTGGCGTGGCGCGTGAAGGAATGGAAAGGAGACGTCCCGATCTACACGCCCTATGCCGACCTTGAGCCGACGTTCAAGCTGGGGGCGCGCGATTTGCAGGCTGCTATTCCGGATAAGGATGGGGTCTACATCAACCGGGACGATGTATTCGGGAGCCAGGTGAAACGCGGGAGCGTGGAGAAGCGCGACATGCAGGGGGAGTTGCTCTGGTCGTACGCGCGTTCGTATTCGGGACTGAACGCGCCACTCCCGTCCGCGGGCGACATGCCCTGCGCCGGCCTGCGCACGATGGCCAGGACTCCCGACGGCTTGTCGTTGCTGTTCTTCAACGCCTACTACGGGCAGTACTTCCTGATGGAAGGAGATGGCCTCTACGTGGGGGCGTTGTGCAAGGACAGCCGCACCGGCCCGAAGTGCGGTCCCGACACGATCCTGATGGAGAACTTCAATGGTCACTTCTTCCGTAACAAAGACGACGGAAAGTACTACGCCATCGGCGGCGACACGGATGCCCGCATCTGGGAGGTCACCGGCATCGACACGCTGAAAAAGGGAACAATGCCGCTGACGATCCGGCCAGAGGATGCCGCGAGCAGCGCAGCGGCTTTGAGGAAGGACAATGCCGGCAAGACCGGGCCGGCGGATATTCGCGTCCGCAAGGTTCCGTCCGGTTTCAGGGCGGAAGATCCGGCAGCCTGGGATCTGACAGATACCGTGGCCTGGGATGCCGGCGCCGGTCGCACGGCCAAAGCCGCGCTGGCCCATGACGGCGCAAACCTCTATGCGATCTATCAAGTGGCGGACACCTCGCCGATGGCCAACGGCGGCAAGGAATGGGAGACGCTTTTCAAGTGCGGGGACACCTGCGAGATCATGCTGGCGGCGAATCCAGGCGCCGATGCGACACGGTCAGAGCCGGCGGCGGGCGATATGCGGCTCCTGTTCAGCGTCATGGAAGACCAACCGATCGCGGTGATGTATGAAGCGGTGGCGCGTCCCGGCGAGGAAAAGGCGCCACGTGCGTTCAATTCCGCGAGCCGCGGGTTTCCTTTCGATCGCGTTGTTCAACTGAAAAACGCCGTGGTCAAGGTAGCCAAGGCCGCAGACGGTTATGTTCTATCGGCCGTCGTGCCGCTCAAGGACATCGGGTTTGTGCTGACCGCGGACACTTCGACGGGGCTCGGCGCAGGGCTCAAGACGAAGGGCGACGTGGGGGTGCTATTCTCGAACGATGGCGGCACCGTCACGGCGCGGCGCACCTATTACTTCAACCAGAACACCAGCATCACCGGCGACCTGCCCAGCGAAGCGCAACTCCAACCGGCGAGTTGGGGCGTGGTGGAAGTGGAGTAGGAGGTAGTGGAATGTGGAAAGAGGAAGGATGTTGGGAAAGAGGGCAGACCTGAAACCTGAAGAGAAGACGGGAAGAGAAGAAAGTATGCGATCTGCGGCAAGGACGGGATGGTGGAGCGGCATGCGGACGGTGAACGGCGACGATGTCCAGACGATGGGATGTGGCAGGTGACTGCAAATACTGGTCATGCTTTCCCGAACCGAATGGCCTCAACTATGGCACTCATTGTTCTCGTCGGAACCGCCGTGGGGGAAACGCTTTCCACCGTCGGGTTTCTCGGTAACAGCGGGGGAGCCGGAGCGCACCTGGTCAGTGTGGATGTCGCTACCGTCGGGAAGGGAGTCTCGGGCGTAGCGGTGGATCGGGATCGGACGCTTTGGATCGGAGCCGGAACGGCGGTCAACCGGTTGACACTGACCGGAGGCTTGATCGAGACGATTCCACTCGCGCCCACCGGGAGCATGGTGGTGTCCTCGTCGTTCGTAATCCTGGATGACCACTTGTATTTCGCAGGTAAGACCCCGGACGGGCGCTGGGCCTTGTTCGGCGTGGCCGTGCATGCGGAGGCGAAGACGCCACGGGTGGCGACGCCGGTCGTCGCCACTTTGCCGGTTATTGTCGCCGGACGGCCGTTCCTGCTGGCGGGACAACCGCTGAACGGACGCGTGCTGATGCTGAATGATCGGGAAGCGAACTTCAGCATACCGGACAGCGAACGGGGGCGCTGCCTGTTGGATGTCTTCGGTTGGAAGCCGGGAACGCCCGCGTTCGAGCGGCTTTGTTCCGTGCCGGGCTTTGCGCCGAACGGCGTGGCCGTGGACCCGACGTCGCAGCGGATCTACATCGGCGGCTTGTTGCCGTTGGGCGTCAACTCCAACAACGTGCGCTGGGCAATTACGGCGGTCAACAAGAAGGGCGACGTCGCGGGCGTTGAGTTTCCGGCGGCGCGCGGTCAGAGCCAGTTTGGCCCCGTTCAATATTGCGCCCATGTGAACGTCGCTGGCGGCGCGTTGTGGGACCTGGCGTGGTACGGATTCCTGGCGCGTTTGTCGATGAGCGGCGAAGCCGATCCGGGCGGCATCGAAAAGTGGCATCACGAGCTGGGCCGCATGGCGCAGATAGTGGATGTGGGCGATGTGGACGGCAAACCCAGCGGCTTGCTGGCGTGCGCCTGTGGGGCGAACAGCGCGCTGTATCTCGGGCACTGGCAGTCGCTGGCGCGCCGAGTCGATTGGGTGCGGCGCCTGGGGTGCCTGCCGGTAATGAAGAGCCTGTGGCTGACCCAGAAAGGTTGGGTGGCGGTGGGGACGGAATCCGGCGAACTGTGGTGGCGGTTCGAAGATGCAGCCGACGTGCCGCCCCGCAAGGCCGAATTGCACATTGCAGTGACCCCGACCGTGCAGCGCGGCACGCAGGGCCTGGGCTTGGCGATGCTGTATGCGCTGGATAATCCCGTCAAGAGCCTGCCGAGACCGATGGCCTTTACCTGGGAGCCTACGCCGAACAACGAGGCACGCGGGTTGGCTGAAGCCACGCCTCTGAAGAAGCCGGTGGGGTTGACCGTGGAGAACCCCGCTCTTGACGGTAGCGGCTGGATGTTCGTATCGGATGCCGACACGCGCAAGATCTGGCGCACCAGAATCTATCGTCCGGGCCTCAACCCGGACAACATGCAATGGCAGCCGCTCGCCTATGCCGATCCGGCCCTTGCCGCGCGGATGGAAACCGCAAGTGATCTGGCATGGCTGTCGGACGATACGCTAATGGTCGCGATCTAAGGGGCGATTGTGTGTCTCAAGGCCGGCGATGCGGGGTATGCGCAGGTGTGGCGATTCGACGCCTGGGGTGTGGAAAGCAACGAGCATTTTGGAAAACACTTGCGGTTTGCCGTGTCGGGAGACCGGCTGCTGGTCGCCGACTCCGATCGCCATCGGGTGTTGCTGTTCGATTCCGCAACCCGCTCGTTACTGGCGCAAGCGGGCGTGACCGACACGTGCGGCAACGGTTTACGGGACCTTAACGGCCCGACGCTAGTCTCGCTGGTTAACGACCGTGTCGTGGTGGCGGATACTGGGAATCAGCGCGTCGTAAAGCTGGTCGTGACCTCTTCCAAGGTGCCGTAGCAGAGACGCGTAGGTGGGAGACAGCGCGAACGCATCTGAAGCACCGGTCCGAGGATGTGGAGGAGGCAGGGATGGCTCCCACCAGCTTTCTTTCTGCTTTCCCTCTCCACGGTCTGTGCGTCCATACAGGCAGACAGGCCAATAGGCGAAGCGACCGGTCGTTATACAAAAGCCTCGCCCGAGTGGCGAATTGTGCTTCGCAAAATGATCTTTGCGGTCGTGCTTGACTTAAGTCATCAAAGTCATCATACTCATCAATGACATTATGGATAGCGCTGTGTTCAACCTTGTGCTGGAGGAATCGCGGTTGCCCAAGGACCAGATTCGATCCTTCATTCACGAACGCATTGTCTCTGGCGCGATTGCCGGCGGCAGCCGACTGCCTTCCACCGAGTCGCTGGCCAAACGATGGGATACGCACTACGCCACGGTGCATGCGGCCCTGACCGACTTGGTGAAGGGCGGCTGGCTGGTGCGCATTCACGGGCGGGGAACCTTCGTTCGCGAACGGCCGCGTAACCTCAAGACCATTGGCCTGTACTACTTCGGCGGTCGTATGGCGGATACTGAGGCCCGATTCTTGAGGGCGCTGCACCAGTGTCTTTTGCGGCGGATCGAGCAGTCGGGTCGAGAATGGGTGATGATGAACGATCCGCGGCCCGCGAGGGAATCCTCGAAGACATGGAAGGTGTTGATAGATGCCTGTCGACGGCAGGAGGTCGATGCGGTCATCGTTCCTGTGTTGGATCCCATGCATCAAGAGTGGCTCCGCCGACTACCCGTGCCGGTTGCTTTTCTAACATCGGCGCGTGTCGCCAACCGTGTCGAGTACAATATGGATGAGTTAGGTCGTCTGACGGTGGACGAACTGGTTCATCAGGGATGTCATTCGGTGGGCATGATTTCGGCCTGGCCTTCACGAACGAAGCATCCCGAGTCCATCCACGGGGGTGTGGTGAGCCTGTTCAATGCCTTCATGAAGTCGGCTGCCGCGCACGGTATGCTGACGCGGAATGAATGGATTGTCACCCGGACGGGAGGCCTGGCTGTCCCATCGGCCGAACGATGGGGGTATGAAGCCTTTGAGCAGTTGTGGCAGTGCGCGGACCATCCGGATGGACTGGTTGTGGTAAGTGATGCTGAAGCCGTTGGTGTGACCGCCGCTATTCTGGAGCGGGCGATTCGGGTGCCACGGGATCTCAAGCTCGTGTATCAGAAAAACGCCGAGGTGGACATCCCTTGCCCATTGCCGGTGACCTACATTGTCGACAGTGCGGACCAAGCCGCCGAGGGACTCATCACGATCGTTGAACGAGGATTCCGAGGCGAGAAAGTCGTGCCCATCGTCCTCTCCGCTACCGTGGAGCGCCCGCCAATGAGGCAGCGGCAGACAGCCGGCAGTCGGCGACCGGCAGCGGCAGGTGGGCTGTTGTTGACGGATTCGGTTTCATAGGGAGATCATCATGAACGGAGTACGGTTGTCGCGCAGTGGCGTAGTGTATCGAACGAAGGGGGTCGTGTGGGCGTTGTCCGCTATTATGGCGCTCCCGGCTCTACCGGGCCGCGTCGAGGCGGAGATTGTGAAATACGCTTTTATTGTGGACAGCGGCGATTGGGCCACGGCTTCGAACTGGGATAAAGGCAGTCCGCCGACGAATGGTGGCCGCAATCTCGTGTACATAGGCTCCACCGGTGAGGGCCGCACGAAAGGCACCGCCACGTGCATCGTCAGCCAAGCCGGCGCCGTATGCGACTATATGCAGAGCATAGGCGACATGGCATCGGACTTCGGCACACTGATTGTGACGAACGCCGCCGCCAGTCTTGTTGTCGGGGCTACCTTCACGATGGGTCGCAATGCCGGCAGCAGGGGCGAGGTCTATCAGTATGCCGGCATCGTGAGCAACGGTGGCGTTTTCGACATTGCCATGGCGGGCCAGGGCGCGTATCGGCAGTTTGGCGGCACGCACTGCATGGGCGGCGATTTTGAGACCGGCACCGGCGCCGGCACGTATGAACTTGCGAGAGGCCGTCTGGAATGTGCCGGCGATGAATACATCGGGCACAATGGCGGGGAATGCACGTTCACGCAGAGCGGTGGCACCAATGTATGCAGCAAGATATGCAGAATTGGGCAAGGTGCTGCTTCACGGGCAACCTACAACCACTGGGGCGGCGACTTGCCGGCGACCGTTCTGGTGGGAGTGAGTGGAGGAAGCGGAATCCTGAACATGAGTAACACGACGATAAACTCCACGACCCTGGTGATCCGCAACGATGTGTCGAGTATGGGCACGCTGCACGGATACGGAACGGTCCCATCGGTCAGAATGGACGGCCGGACTGTGGCGGATGGATACGGAAACGCGACTGACCAGACACTGACCCTATCATACCTGAGTGTCAAAGAAGCGACTTACACGTACACGTCCACCCACGGCTGGTTTGCCCAGAATCACGGCCGGCTGCTCCTGCCGACGAAGGCGTTTGCGAACCCAATGTGCTGGGGCGAGGGTAATACGGACGCGAACTGGGCCCAATCGCCCGGCGGCGTCAATGCGCCGCTGGTCAACGCCGTCAAGTTTGACTTTACCGGCGGTAGCGGCGACCTGACCGGAGCGCTGCTGGCGAGCGATCACGGCAGCGTGTCGAACGGGGTACACAAGCCGGTCAGCGTGTGGGATTTCAACGGCCCCAGTGGATTCGGCACCTGTACGCTGACGATCCGCTACGACGACCTGAAGGCGGCGAGTCTGGGCTTGGTCGAGAGCGAATTGAGGGTCTATCAGCAGGTGGCCGGCAGGTGGCGGGACATTACGACGGGCAGCGTGGACACGGCCAGAAAGCAGATCACGGCAAGCGCGCTGAGTCCACTCTCGCAGATCGCGGTCTTCCGGCCGCCGCGGGGAACGACGATTCTGATCCATTGAGTCTGTTCCTCCGGAGAACAAGCGGAGCGCCTTCATTTCATGAGTTACCCGACCGCCCACCAAGCCTGTCTGAACGGAGCATTCGGAGAGGTCATCGTTGACTTGGACCATCCTTACGTCAGCCACCTGAAGCTCCGTCAGCAGGACGGAATCCTGGGAGTCAAATCGCTTCTCAACACGGCCGACACCGGCGCTCAACTGGCTGTTGACTGGGGGCTCTTCGGGCCTTTCGCCGGACACTCAGCCGCGGATGTGGAGCGCCCCTATCTGCGGGAGGAAGCGCTGCTGGATCCGAGAAATCCGGCCCTCCGGTCTGACGGCAGTGCCTGTTACCCCATTCCATACCGCATCAAAGGCGAAGAGTGCTCCGTGAACTTTGCCGAAGGACTGAACACGGCGGCCATGTTCCCGGACAAGGTGGCGTACGCCGTGGCGATATTCCAGTGGCCAACCGTGGAGACTATCGCGTTGACGATCGAGATGGACTGGTTGGGAGTCGTCTGGGTCAATGGCCAGGAAGTGCTGCGACTGACGAACGAAGCACGGGCGATCCGGGAGACGAAGAAGGTGGGGCAACCACTCATCGTTGGGAATGTCCCGGCCCGACAAGGTGAGAACCGAATCGTGATCAAATGCATGTCGGGCTCCAGCGGCTTCTTCGTCAAACCGACTATACGGGGCGGGGAGAGATTGCGGGCGGCCAACGGGATACCGGTCAATCTGGGCCGGGTGGGCGCGTATTCCTACGTGGAAGACCTGGACGGAAACCTCTTTCAGAGCCACTACAGCCGGGGGCATGTCGCCACGGAGATATCCGATCGCCGGATCGCCATTCGGAACATCCGACTGCAGAAGTACCCGGGCTACGGGATGTCGGACGGCTGGCCCGTGGAGGAGGACTGGGTCTTGTCCGTTACGGCTGAGGGCGATCTCCGGTGGGCTATCACGCAGCGCTGGCGGACGTGTACCCACGTCCGCAAGATGGCGCTGCCCGGCCTGTTCTTCAATGTTCGGGCCAATGCCGAACCGACTCCCGGCATCGCTTACAACCACACTAATCCGGAAGCCAACGCGGTTGCGGCCCTGTTGTGGGTCGACCCGCGACAGTGGCGGGCTTCCGACCGGTACAACGAGTTGAATCCCTTTCAGTTCTGTAATCGGTATTCGTCCGAGACCCGTAACCATGCCGTCTATCAGCAACGCAACGGCTGGGTCAGAGCCAAGTTGTACACCTCGTTTCCCAACGACCAGGATCTCTACCTGGAAGCCGACAACGGTCACGTGTTCCGCCGTGGGAGATACAGCTCCCACAACGAACTGGGGCTGCTACCTGACCTGGACAATGTGCGCGAGTTCAAGGCCGGGACCACGCTCACGGTCGCGCTGAAGATCGGAGCGCGCCCGGGACTGCAATCGGGTCTGAACCTCCACTGCGAGTTGCCGGACAAGTCGATGGAACGCGACCTCTCCACGTATTCCAGCAGCCTCGTCAATGTCGCGCCGTGGGCCTCGCCGGTGGACTACACGATCGGCAACCAGGTCGAGGGCGTGTACTACACGGGCGACATCCTATTCTCCAGTGTTGCCCTGCTGGCCGGCATCGAGTCTCCGACGCCGCTGAGCGGGCATCCCTTCGGAGCTACTCAAGGCATATGCCGCAGTCTCGATAAGATCTTCAGTGAAGTGGACGAACACGGCCAGGTGTTTGTCGGTTTCAACCGAGCGGTGGCTACAGAGATTGATGCCGTCGTCGTGGAAGAGCCGTACATGACGGTGGTCGCTGCTGAATGCTACTTTCTGGCCACCGCAGATCGGAGCTTCCTGGCCCGACATCTGTCGGCGATCCACCGCCGGATGGCGGCCTGCGATGCGTACCTGAAGGAAGACTTGCTCTCCTTGGGCGAAGGAGCGCCGGAACCGCTTATGTACCTGGACTCGCTTAAGTTCTCCGGCGCCGTGGCCGGCTCCAACGCGTGGTACATCCGCGGCCTGGAGGCGTATGCGCTCCTTCTTGAGGCCGTCGGCGAGTTGGTGCTGGCTGAGACGGTTCGCCGGAAGCGCGAACGGGCGATCCGCGCGTTCAACCAAGTCTTCTGGAACGAAAACGCCTATGGCCCGGGCCAAGCCGGGTATTACGACTGCATCGAGCCCAACGGCCGGAAACACGCCTACTTCTACGCCAACGTCCAATACCCGGCCATCGTGTTCGGGATTGCCTCACCGGAGCAGGCGGCCCGGCTGCTCCGAACGGCCGACCAACGACAGGCGCAACTCACCACGCAATACGGCTATTCGGGTGAATTTACCCTCGACAACCTCTGGCCGGTGGACGACGCCCTGATACGCGGCGGAGAGCAAAAGGTATGGCCTCCGACGGGAACGTCGTTCGGCGGGTACATGAACGGCGGGTCCATGCCGTGTATGACCTATTACGAAGTCTTGGCCCGCGCCCGGGCAGGAGACGTCGAAGGGGCCTATGATCGGCTGCGCCGGTTCTCCGCGCGCGCCGGCCGGACCAATCTGTTCGAGGGCGATACGTCCTTCGACATGCGGGGCAAGCTGTTCGGCTACAACTCCGAACCCTATCTGGCGGATCAGCTCATGGTGGCCGCTGCCCTGGTGCACGGGCTGTTGGGCATTCGCCAGACGCTGGACGGGGTGACGGTCTCGGGCCGTCTGCCATCCCGTTGGCCACAAGCCACCGCGGTAGTGCCCTGGATGGGAAGACAGGTCGAGGTCGTCAGGGCCAACGATGCGGCCACCGCAACGATTCGGGAAGTCGAGCCGCACTAGGCGTGGTGGGAGCGCTTTCTTGCCCGCCTCTCGGCCCGTGTGGCCGCGGGGGCGGCGCGACCGGTGCCACGGCTGGTGGGCAGGAGAAACGGAGAGTACGAGCATGCGACGATGGTTGATGTTGACGGGAGTGATGTGGGCAACGGCCGCGATGGCGCAGCAAGACCGGCAGGAGCGGATCTTGGTGGTGCCGGTCGAGAAGGCGGTCATGATCGACGGCGACCTCAAGGACTGGGATCTGTCTGGCGCCATCGACACGGCGCTGGATGCGAGACTGCGCCCGCTGTTCACCGTACAGATTGCCCTCATGTACGACGCCGAGGCGTTGTACATCGGTGCGCATTTTGCGGATGACACTCCGATGCTGAACCGGCACGACCCGCGCGTTGAGGCCGCCAACGGGTGGGCGGGGGACTGCCTTCAGATCCATCTGTGCAGCGATGCCGATCAGCCGTATCCGCTGCCCGTCAAGATCGAAGCCGATACGGTGTGCGACCTGATCCTGTGGAACTACACGGACCGAAAGGAGCCGGTTCTCTTCACGGCCATCAACTGGGGCAAGTCCTCCCGGCTCTACACCGGCGCTGACTCCGGTTTGGCCTTTCGGGAGGATGCCGACGGCAAGGGCTATGTTCTGGAGGCGCGCGTGCCGTGGTCACGGCTGAACGCGCCCCGCCTACCCAAGGCCGGTGACAGGATCGCCTTTCTGGCCAAGCCGTTCTGGGGAGATGCGACGGGCACCAAACACGCGGCCTTCTTTACTGACGTGATTTGTCGCGCGGGGTTTGCCGCCTCTGACTCGGGTATGTGGGGGCGGGCGGAGTTTCTGGAGAAGGGGAATTTGGCGGCCTCCGCCAAGCCGAAGACCGCGGCCGAGCTCAAGCTGCCGGTGAAGACTACGCTGACCTTGCCCGACAAGAAAGCGACAACCGTCAGCGCCGCGATCTACAATGCATCCAATGTCATGGTGCGCACACTGCTTGCGGGCGCGACCGCCGAGCCGATGGACCAACCGTTGTACGGGGCGCGGATCGTGAAACGCGATGGCGCTAACGTGGACGTGGCTTGGGATGGTTGCGACGACCTGGGCAAGCCACTGCCCGCCGGCGACTACAGCGTGAAGCTGCTGACGAGCCGCGGAATCGGCCAGAAGTGGGTGGCGTCGGTGCACAACGCCGGCAATCCGCCATGGTTCACCGATGACGACACGGGCAGTTGGGGCGGCGATCATGCGCCGCCCATCGGCGTGGCGGCGGATGGTGAGCGCGTGTACCTCCTGTGGGCCATGAGCGAGTGCGGGCCGGCGATGATCGCCTGCCGACCGGATGGCCAGAAGCTCTGGGGCGCGCGAAGCTTCAGTATGGAAGCCGGCTGGGGATTCCAGGCCGTGGCGGCGGACGGCGAATACGTGTACGTGCTGCAGGATGGCTACAAGTACGACCAGTTGAACTGGCAAGACATGAGCCAGCCGCGGACGTGTGTCCCTGCGATCGTGCGCTTCGAGGCGGCGACGGGCAAACCGGCCAACTTTCCCTTTGGCAAGCGGTGCCTCATGGTGGGCGATTGGTCTGAGCAACTGCTGCCCCCCTTCGGTTTCAGATTCGTTGCTTTCAATGAGGACTCTGGCTCCTTCCCCATGGAGGGCGCCCCGTACAGACGCCTGTGGGAAAAACTGGAGACCCACGATTTCGGGCCGCACGAACTCGGTCGCAACGCGCTCGGCCTGGCGGTGCATGGCAACACGGCCTATGTGACCAAGTACTTGGAGAACAAGGTTCAAGCGTTCGACATCGAGACCGGCAACCTTGTGCGGGACTGGAACGTGGAGCGCCCCGTCGGGCTGGCAGCGAGCGCGGATGGCACGCTCTATGCCACGGCGGGCAAGGGTATCGTGAGGTTGTTGGAAAACGGGGCGGTGGCGACGGTCGTCAAGGAGGCACTCGTCGCGCCGTGGGGCCTGGCGGTGGGCAAAGATGGCCTCCTCTACGCAAGCGATTGCGGCGACGCGATGCAGGTAAGGGTGTTCAATAGACAAGGGGAATGCGTCCGAACCATCGGGAAGAAGGGCGGACGGCCGTGGATCGGCAAGTATGACGAGAACGGGATGCTGGAGCCCGCCGGGTTGGGCTTCGGCCCGGACGGCACACTCTGGGTGACTGAGTACGATCTGTCTCCTCTGCGGATCAGCACCTGGCAGCCGCGCAAGGGAACCTTCGTCAAGGAGTACTTCGGCCCAGGATCCTACGCGGTAACCTCGTCAGTGGATGACGAGCGACCGCATTTGGTTTGCGTGCACAACACGATCTTCGATGTGAACTACCGGACTGGAACGACGAAGCCTTTGGGAACCTTTCAGCGCAATGTCAGAGGGCGCCAGTTCAAGCCCCATTCATTCCGCTATCAGTTCCGGCACGTTCAGGGCCGCACCTACGCCTGCAGTATGGACATCGGGGGCTCGGTGGTGTTCCTGGTCAAGGATGAGGACGGCGTGCCGGTGGCTGAACCGGTCGCTGCCTGGGGCGTGCTGGATCACCTGCAGTACAACAACCTGACGTCCGCGGATATCCCCGCCAAGGCCCGCAAGGAGTGTTGGCCGGATCGCGGGAAGATCATGTACCAATGGCACGACCTCAACGGCGACCGGATGATCCAGGACGACGAGTGGACCTTCACCCGAGTGGATCAGACCAAGGTCAAGGCCGCGTGGCGCAACTACTGGGGGAACTGGCCTGACGAGAAGCTGGGATTCTGGACCGTGAGCTACAACAACCAGATCGTTACGTTCTCCGTGAAGGAATGGAGAGGCGATGTGCCGATATACGCTTCGTTCTCGGAAGTCGAACCGCGGTTCAGCTTGGGCGATGCGGGTTGCGACATGCTGATCCAGGACGAGGAAGCGCTCTACTTCACGCGCGCGGGTTCCGTCTTCAGCGACAAGATGAGGAAGGGCGCACAGGAGAAACGACGGTTGAACGGCGAGATCGTGTGGTCGTATGCGCGGGCATATGCCGGGCTGAATGCGCCGTTGCCGGTGTTGGGCGACATGCCCTGCGCCGCGCTGCGGAATGTGGCGAGAACCGCGAGCGGACTGGGCCTCCTCTTCTACAATGCCTACTACGGGCAGTACTTCCTTCTCGATACCGATGGCTTGTACGTCGGCGCACTGTGCAAAGACAGTCGCACCGGCCCGAATTGCGGGCCGGACACAATCCTCATGGAGAACTTCAATGGCCACTTCATACGGAACAATGACAACGGCAAGTACTACGCGTTCGGCGGAGACACGGATGCCCGCATCTGGGAGGTCACCGGCATCGACACGTTGAAGAAGGGAACGATGCCGCTGACGATCCGGCCAGAGGATGCCTCCGACAGTGCTGCCCTGCTCCGCCAAGGCTACGCAGGGCAAGGCGGCCAACCTCCGCTACGAGTCGGGAAAGCGGTACCGGGCGGATTCGACAAGCTCACTGAAAGTCTCAAGGCGGGCGATATTGTGACCTGGGATGCCGGCGCCGGCCGCTCGGCCAAAGTCGCGTTGGCCCATGACGGCACAAACCTCTATGCGCTCTACAAGGTGGCGGACACCTCGCCGATGGCCAACGCGGGCAAGGAGTGGGAGACGCTCTTCAAGTCCGGCGATACCTGCGAGATCATGATCGCCGCTGACCCACAAGCCGATCCGCAACGCGAGCAGCCCGTGGCAGGCGACATGCGCGTGCTGTTCAGCGCGATGGAGGGTCAGCCCGTTGCGGTGATGTACGAGGCGGTGGCGCGGCCGGGGGAGGAGAAAGCGGCGCGCTCGTTCAACTCCCCTGCCCGCGGATTTCATTTCGACCGTGTTGTTCAGTTGACCAATGCGGTGGTCAGAGTGGATCGCACGGCAGAGGGCTATGTGCTGGTCGCCACCGTGCCGCTGAAGGACCTCGGGCTTGTGGCAACCGCGGGACTGAAGACGAAAGGCGACGTGGGGGTGCTCTTCTCGAACGACGGCGGCACTGTCACGGCGCGGCGCACCTATTACTTCAACCAGAACACCAGCATCACCGGCGACCTGCCCAGCGAAGCGCAACTCCAACCGGCGGATTGGGGGACGGTGGAGGTGGACCCCGGGGAGGGTGGAGAGTGACATCCTACGAATGCGTGAAGAGGACAATCGAGTTCCGGGGACCACAGCGTCTGGCTTTTGACGGCAACTTGACAAGCTATGCGCCGCAGGGAGACGCGGTCTTTCATTTTGCCAGGCAGGGGCTGGAGTGGTGGAAAGGCGGCGGTGGCACGGACGAATGGGGTTGCGTCTGGGAAACGAACCGGGCCAACGACATGGGGCAAGTGCGCCGGCATCCGCTTACGGAACTGGCGGCCTTCGCCGACCGGCCTCGGCCTGATGGCCTTGACCCCTTGCGTTACGCGCACCTGGAAGAGGAATTGGACGAGCGACCGGATGCCTACCACGTGCTGTGCAATGGGCACGCGGTGTTCGAGCGCATGCATTTTCTGCGGGGATTCGAGGCCCTGTTGATGGACATGGTCACGGATCCGGAGACCGTTCGCCGCTTCGCGGATTGGGTGATCCAGTACCAACTGGACACGACCCGATACCTGGCGGAGCACTTCCAGGGCCGGATCCATGCGGTGCGGTGCACCGACGATCTCGGCACGCAAGGGTCCTCCATCATGTCGCCGGCGACTTTTCGCGCCGTGCTCAAACCCTGCTATGAGCGATTGGCCGGATTCTGTCACGATCACGGTTTGCATTTCTGGCTTCACTCGTGCGGCCGGATCGATGGCTTGATGGATGATCTGATCGATGCCGGTGTGGATGTCGTCAACATGGCCCAACCGTTGCTGTTCGATCTCGGCGAACTGGGCCGGAGGTTCGCGGGCCGAATCACCTTCGAAAACTCCCCCGACGTACAGCGTTCGGTGCCGACTTGCGACCCGGACGTCTTGCGCGCGGACATCGGGCGCCAATTGGAGTGCCTAGCAACGCCGACGGGCGGGTACATCGTGGCGGGACTGAATCGGGAGCTTCTTCAGGCCGGCTCCGGCGTGGACGATCCCGGCATCCTGGATCTCATCATGAACACCTATCGGCAGCTTGATCCGTACCGACGAATGAACGGGAGCTCGACGTGAACCCGGCGCCACGCCCTGTTGAGCGCAAGGGGCGCCCTGCGCGAAGGGTCCACCGAGGCGGTTGGGCGGCGCGAATCCTGGCGAGTCTGGGTTGCCTTCTCGCCGCCAGGCTGGTGGCGGCCGTGACGCTGAAGGACCTCGGGCTTGTGGCAACCGCAGGACTGAAGACGAAGGGCGATGTGGGGGTGCTGTTCTCGAACGACGGCGGCACCGTCACGGCGCGGCGCACCTATTACTTCAACCAGAACACGAGCATCACCGGCTACCTGCCCAGCGAAGCGCAACTCCAACCGGCGAACTGGGGTACGGTGGAGGTGGAATAGGTGGGGGCGGCGTCATTCTGACAAGCTTCACGGTGCAACAGGACTGATCGTTCTGAACGGAGCACGGGCGAAGGAACCAACAGGAGAAATCACATGAGCACGACGATACGACGGGTAGGCAACTGGAAACTGTGGGTGTTGGCGGCGGTCATGGGCGGCACGTTCGGTCTGGCCGGCTTGGCGCGGGCCACCGACTATACCTGGTATGTGGACCAGGCGGCCACGGGGAACGGAAGCGGCACCAATTGGGCCAACGCCTGCACCAACATCCAGAAGGGCATCGATACGGCGACCGCATGGTTGATCGCCAACTACAGCGGCTCGCGGGACAACATGAACACGAACGACGCGATCTATGTCGTCGTTCGCGCCGGCACGTATGCCGAACGCATCTTTCCGGGCCGCAAGCCCACGAACGAGAACGACGGGCTGGCCGGGAGCACAAACGGGGCCTGGCTCTATATCCAATCCGAACTCTGGGATTCGGGCGGCAAATCGAACACGATCGTGGTCATTCCCGACAACAAGCGTCCCGATGTAGTTTCTCTGTTGCCTGCCGCCAGCGGATCGCGGGGATTGGCCAATTTTGCGGTCCGGGGGTTCACGTTCCGCGAGGATTCGGCCAGCGGAGCCGGCTATTGGTTGACGATTAACGACTTTGCGAACGGTCCCCACGTGATCGAGCACAACATCTTCGATGCGGCCGGCGCCCCTCTTGGTCTCTGGTACGCCATCGAGAGCGCGAACGATGCCGTCATCCGGCATAACATCTTCCGTGGCAAACGGGGGGTCGGCGGCGGCAACGACTTGGTGATGCTCCAGATCAACTCCCGGAACACCGTTTTCGACAACCTGATTTTCACCGATGGAGATACGGCGGAAACGCGCCGGTGGTGGCGGGGGCGCGAAGGCGGGTCGTCGTGCAACGTGTTCTCGAACAACCTTTGCGTGGGCGAAGGGATTTCCCATCTCGGCGGCATCGATTTCGTGAATTCCGGCGCCGCGGTCCAAGATACGAACAACCTTTTCGTCGGCAACGTCTTCTGGATGGGGCCCCCCGCGTATCAGGCCAACACGAACGACACGGGCAATGTCTTCATCAATAATACATTCTACTCGGGCAACAACTTCCTGAGCCGGGGCGAGGGCGATACGGTGTTCAATAACCTGTTCATCGGGTTTTTCTACGACAACAACTTCATCTACGAAGGAGCGACCAACAACGCGTCCGATGCGATCGATGCGCAGGGCAACTACGTGCGGGCGCCGACGACTCTGGTTCGCAGCCTGGTGTTACCGGCGGGCTATACCAACCTGCTGCCGAGCGAAATCTTCGCGGCCAATCCGGACTTCATGCAGCCCACCAACCTGATCGCCGGTGCGATCGCCTCGCGCGAGGGCTATACGGCGCCGAAGCGCAGCATCAACGGAATCCGCAGTGGTGATGCGCAGATCGGCGCCGTCTTCGTGCCGTCGCACCAAGGCACGCAGTTTCTGATCCGATAACGCACACGTGTAACGCTTGACGCCAGGCCGTCTACGATGGCCTGGCGTCCTGAAGCGATGGTAGAAAAAACAAGGGAGACAGGGATGAGATATTCAGTCTGGTTGATTGCGACTCTGGTCGGGGCGGGGTGTGTCACGGCGCTCCGGGATGGCGGGCGAGTGGTTCTGGTCAAGGAGGGGCAACCGGCGGCCACGATTGTGATTGCCGACGAGCCCGTCCGCATTCCCCTCGCCAGAACGGATCCGGCGACCCGGCGACCGGTCCCCTTGACCGTGGCGTACGCGGCCCAGGAACTTCAACTCCTGATCGAGAAAGCGACCGGCGCCAAGCTGCCGATCGTGGCGGCGTCCAAGGCGCCGGCGGAAGGCACGTTGGTGTTGGTGGG
>JAQULY010000032.1 GCA_028718445.1 Kiritimatiellia bacterium | reverse complement strand
CGAGCAGGCGCTGGCAAAGGCGCGCGCCGCCTGGGAGCGAGTCGCCAACGATCGCACCGCCGCGCCCGAGCGCGACGATCCCTACTACCGGGCCGCGTTCGGCGTCGAAGGTCCCCTGGGCGAGCCCGATCGCTTTGGCGACCTGGCCCGCCGCATTCTGCCGAGCGAGCTTGCGTTCCCGACCGGCCGGCCGCGTCGCGGTCGTTCCGCGGCGCGCTGAGCAGCACAACAGATGAGGTGAGGTTGCATTCATCCAGTGACAACCGTAAGCCCCTCCTTGTCCGCCGCTTCGCACAACCTTTTGTCGGCGCACACCAACGTCATGGAACGACCGCTTGCATCGCTTGCCGCCAGACAGGCGCTGAGCTGCAGCGCATCGGCGGCGCGCAAGGGGTGGACTCGCAGCAGACGCAGAGCTCTTGACCGCACGCGCTCCGACGGAAGTACCTCGGCCCACGTATCCGCCAGCGCGTTCAAGTTGGCGAGGGCCGTCTTGAGTTGGTCTTCCTCGATACCACCGTCCCTTGCCAAACGACACAAGGCCGAGGCACACTCCACGCGAGTCGCCCACCAGGTGACGATCACCGAATCCTCCCGGAGTTGAGCCTCTCGTTCCGCCGTGTCCTCGTCCTTCACCAACAGGGGGACAATGGCCGAAGCGTCCCAGAATCTCATCGCGATTCCTCCCGCTCCCGCAGCAGCGCCCGCAAGGCGCTTGCACCCGCCCTGGGTCGCGCCTTCTTTCGCGCCAAGTACCCCTGTACATCGAGCTTTCGGCGTGGTGCCGTCACGACGCCCTTCAGTTCGAGCATGCGCATATGATCATCGGCGTTCAGACCGTCCTGGTCAACGGGATTGATGCGCGCGACGGGAACCTCACGATCCACAACCAAGACCGTCTCCCCCTCGCGCACCATGCCGAGCAAGCGGCTGAGATTGTTTTTCGTATAGGTCACACTGGCTCTTTTCATAAGGCTAGAATAGCCTTTATAGTGCCGAGACGTCAAATCGCATCATGGGCCGCTTCCCGCCGGGCAGTGCTTGAGACAGGGTTCCAGGATGCAGGTGCGGCATTTCATGATGGGATCCTTGGCCCGGCAGTCCTCCGCCACCATGTCCATGGTAATGACGCCCTCCGGCGGTTTGACATTCGTGTTATTGCCGATCAGCGCCGGACCTTCCGCGGGGCAGAGGCTGTAGCGCTTGGCCCAGTCGCAGCGATGCCGCGGGATCAGAGGGAAACGCACGGATCGGCCGGCGATGGTAACGGCGGCCATCTCTCCGCCCAAGGCCGTCATCGGGCATTTGTCGACGCAAACCTTGCATCTGGCGCACGCGGATGTGGCGGCCAGGAGTCTGTCGGGATCGAGTTCGGCATCGGTGATCAGGCAGATCGTCCGCTGATGCGGCCCATGCTTCGGAGTCAGCAAGGCGCCGCTCGTCCCTATATCCCCCAGACCCGCGGCAACCGCCTCGAGCGCGCCGCAACGCATATCCGGCAAGGGACCGCGTGGCGAATCGGTATAGGATCCGATGCCCAGCAGATTTTCCGTGAGCACCGCGCCGTACCCCATCCGGTCGAGCGTATTCGCCAGTTCCAGCGCGGCGTAGCGCAGCTCAAAACGGGTCTGGAACTGGAAGAAATTGTAGCAGCCGATCTGCTGGCTTTCGTCCAGGCCGGCCTGGCGCACCAGTTCCTTCGGATAGCTCATGCCCATGACAATCACGGCCTTTGCGCCCGGCAGATAGTCGGACGGCTTGCGGATGCGGACATCCTCCTCAACGATCTTGGGTATGAACGCGCCGTGATACAACCGTTCTTGATTGTCGTCCACGATCCGCCGCCCCAATTCCGCTTCATCCGTCAGGCGCTTCAGTTGTTCCGCCACAGGGTCAAGCCGTTCGGCGGAGGTCACGCCGAAGAGGTCCACCATGCCGTCGGCCGCCAACTTCTCCAGCGCGCAACGCAACGTGTTGCCGGTCAGACGCTTCGCCGGCCGTTCCGCTCCGCGGCGTTCAGCCCAGGGCACGGGCTCCAGGGGCGCGTCCGTGACAATGGCGCCGACCTGCTGGCGCACACCCAGTTCCGGCGTCGTGAACAGGCCGTCGGCCATGGTTCCCATGCCGGTCTGCACGCCAAACTCGCACGCAGTCTCGTCACCATAACAGGCCACCTCATATCCGCAATCCTCCAACAGACGCGCCAATCGGATCAAAGCGAAATGCACCATGGAATGACTCATGCCATAGATATCGTCGCTCTTCTGCGGCTGATGGGGCTGCCCGCCCGCGCTCGGCACGCGCATCGCGAACGTCAGAGCAGTCCGAACGCCCGGCACCTCGAGCGTCGCGCGCCGGCCCGCCTCGCTGTCGGCCGCAATCGGTCCGACCGCCATCAGATCGAATCCCAGTTGCGAGGCCCGCGCGAAAACGTCATCGCGAATCTTGCGCAACGTGGGCAGGCTCTCGGGATAGCGCCGGTTAATCCGGTTCTGCGCAATCTTGCGGTTCCGCCCGAAACTGGGCTTGTCCGAGCGCAGGTGCGGCGGAATGCAGACCTTCTGACAGACCCCGCGCTCATGCCCCCGAACGCCGCGGGCCTGGATTTCACTCAGAATGACGCGCTCGTCAATATGCGCCGTCTTCGTCAGCGTCTCGGAGTTGAGGTCCAGGTTGAAATGCTCGGCCCAGGCGCAACGCCAGATGTTCTTGTTGGCATATCGGAATACCCGCCCGCCAATCGTCACCTCGTGCGGCTTCCGGTCGTTCAAATCCCTCTTCAAAGCCCCTGACGGGCAATGGCGGACGCATTCGCCGCACATATCGCAGAGCTTGGGACCATTGTACATCGGCGTCGGAGTCAATTCGGCGTCGGTCACGATGGACACGAACCGGACACGACTGCCGAACTCAGGGGTGATGGCCAGGCCGCTCCAGCCGATCTCCCCCAAACCGGCCGCCACGGCGGCGTGAATGTGCGACAGGTCCGGCGCAAAGAGACTGGGGATGCCTGCATACTGCCGGTACCGCCAGATGTTCGAACTCACCACGGGAATCGCCTGATAGCCGGCGTCACGCAACAACCGGGCCGTGCGGTAGGCAATGCGGTCCATTAATCCATTGTGGTCCTGCCACCCTCCGGGGCTGCGGTCCTGCGGTTCCGGCTCGCCCCCCATCTCAATCCAGGCGTCGGTCAAATACAGGGCGCCCACAATGACGGTCCTAGCCTCAGGCAAGATCGCCGGCGGACTCAACAGGTACGGCGCCTGTTCCCATCGGGACACCGGCGCAAACCCTACCAGGTCCATACCCCCGCCCAGCACGGCGGCTCTGACTCGATTGGTCATTATCTGATCGGACATAAGCACTCCCTGATGGTCATCGCAACCCTCTGCGGCAACGCCTGCTCTCCGGCCGGCCCTCGACGGATCCGCCCGTCACACAACTGAGGAACCGACCGAATCGGGTACTTCTCAAACGTCATTGTGGAAGTCTCTTCTATAATATGGAATATGTCAACAGGAAACATTTTGGCGACGTAAGGTGAACGGTATGTTCTTCATGTTCAGTCGACAGGGCATACCATGAACGAAGACGTTGCTGCAGCTCACCCCGTAGGGGTCGGCAGCCAAGAACAAGAACCGTTCGGGCACGCGAAACGCGCCCGAACTGTTCTTTCTAGGTTCACTCGGCCGACGCGACCGCCAAATCGGCGGCCGCCGCCCGCATTCTGCGGAGAATTGCCGTGCGCCTGGCTTTGCCGCACCGATACATGGGCGCGTAACACCCCAGCGCGCTGATACAGTTGCCGTCGTCATCCAAAACCGGCACGCTGAAAGCCGCCAAGCCGTTGCGCGGGTCAAGAACGATACACATGCCGGCCTTGCGCAAAGCGGCCGACGCTTCCGTCCAACGCGACTCGCTCACGATGTCGTTCCAGGTCGCGCGGGGCCATCCGTAGTGCGCCACGATTTTTTGCCACTCATCCCGACCGGCATACGCCGCCAGAATGCGGCCGGTGGGAAGGTCATAGAGATTGACCTCCGGAAGCATCGTCGAATCCACCTTGACGACCGGCTGGGCGTGATTCATCTCGGAGACGATGACCCGTCTCCCGTCGCGCAGCGCCGCCAGAACGACGGCCTCCTGCAAGTCGGAACTGAGCGTTCGCAGGATCGTCTCGATCCGAGCGCGCGCCGCCGCGTCATGGAACCGGCTCCAGCGCCCCAGTTGCAGGCACTTGGGGCCGACCGTGTAGGAGGAGTTCTCCTGTTGAACCACGAATCCGCACACAATCATGGTCTTCAGCAGGTTCCGGGTCGTATTGGCCGGCATCCCCATTCTCTCCGCCAAAACCGTCAACGGCACCCCGTCCCTGGTTGGCTCGCGGAATGCCAGCAACTCCAGCAAATCCAGCGCCTTTCGAACCGACCGAACGGGAACCTGCAAGATCTCTGATTTCATTACTCTGGAATAATATTCCATAGTATGAATAGCCGTCAAACCGCAACTCCCAGGGCAAACGCATCTAATTCGTCGCCAAAATCGCGCATTTTTCAAATATGGAAAGCAGGAAAGCATGAAACACTTAGGAAATCCTGAGTTCCTGAGTTCCTAATTTTCTTGTATCGAGATATGGCTGGCCGAGAGTAGTCTCAAAGAAGACTTGCGACGAAGCGTAGACGAGAAAGCGTGGGACGAAGAAAGCGACGAAGTGTGGCCTGGCCTGAATAGGAGCCGCGGGTGTGGCAGAGCGCTTTGGCCATGAGAGAGTGAAGATCTACCAGATTCCCACACTTCGACGCACACTTCATCTCACACTTCGTCGTCTACGCCTCGTCGCACGCTTTGTCGCACGGCATTCTGTCCTGAGAAATCCCGATACAGAATCCTTTTAAGATGCGTTTGCCCTGCCGCATTCCGACTGTTGCGAGGGCCCGGCACAGAGAACGTCTGGCCTGCTGGTTACGACACCTCTTCGGCTGCGCCGCGGCCGCGCCACGGCGAACCGCACATGCGTGCAACCATAGTCCCACGCCAAGGCGTTACGGGCAGCTACATGCCCGTCCCCCCTTGACAAGATCCCGACGTCGTTCCGGCGGGGTGACTGTCAGACGCTCCAGAGTCCCGCCCCGCAATACCCCTTCCACTGTCGTCTGGAATGGCGCGTGGAGTTTGAACTCCACGTCCCACTCCTTGGGCCAGGCCGGGAAGAGGATCATCTTGCGTCCCTCGCACTGGAGCAGCATGGCCTGCAATGCGATTTGTCCGCCTCCACCGTGATCCAAATCTGGTGTCTCGTCGTTCCCGCATCCCCAGAGCGCCAGCATGACGCGCAAGTCGTGTTGCCAGCCGGCAAAACGCTCTTCCACCTGTTCCCGCGCTTGGGAGGCCAGTCCCAGATACGCCGTCTGTATCGGATCCTGCGACCAGCAGTAGTTGAAGCGGATGCGCCGGCGCGCCAGCGTTTCGCGTCCGACATCGAGGTCCGGTTTGCCGACCCCATACAAGCGGTACGGAAACACCGCGTAGAGCTCCGGGTTCTCGCTGTTCCGCGCCTCCTCAAGAATTTCCGCCGCCGCCGCCAGAACCGCATGGCCATCGGCTTCCTTCACGGGAAGCGGCGGAAGCGCGACAAGCAGCCGCTCCCATTCCTGCCGGTCTTCCGCGCGCGTCAGCGTCTCCGGCAGGGCCAGCAACCGCCCGATCACGAACTGCAGGCCCGCGATCTCCGGCAACGGATTCACAACCTTCTGCCAGGTCTCCAGCGCCGCGGCGGGCGCGAACCGGATCTTACCCTTGGCGTCGCGCGGCCAGTGCTGGGCATAGAAGCGCATCACCTCCACGATGACGGGGAGCGCCGTCTCCCGCAGGAAGTCCTCGTCGCCCGTGTGCGCGTAGTGCTCCAGCATCATCGCCGAAAGCTCGATGCCGCCCTGCCAGTAGTAGGTGATGTAGGGATTGGTGGCGAAACCGTCCGGCCGACCGGTGCGATCGATCCCGTAGTCGCCGTCCGTGTAAGTTCCCCAGAAGCACATGGTCTCGGAGAAGAAGGCGCCGGCGTGACCGTAGTAAAGCCGCGTTCGCTGGCGGGCCAGCGCCAACGCCTCGCGATACGTCCTGAAGAAGGGCTGCAGCATCTCGAAGTCGCCGGCGGCCAGCAGCGGCCAATACAGCAGCCGCGCATTCTGGAACCACTGCGCGCCACCCCAGGTGCGGTAGTCGGGATGACGTTCCGGCGACCATGGCAACGTGAAGATGGAGCCGTTGAATTTCGCCCAGGCATTGCCGCGTCCGCCGCATGCCATCAGGTAGCGCTGCCAGGCGTAACCGCGCGACACACCCCGCGCGCCGGCATCCACCGCCCGACTCTGCTCGGCCACTCTGACGCCGTTCAAGTAGATACGGTGCGCGCCGTCGCGCGCGTCAAACGTCGCTGCCACGTGCGTCCACTGTCCTGTCGGCAGCTTCGTTCCCAACGCCGACACCACGTGCAGCCGGGGGCATGGAGGGAATCGCTCCCCCACCGGCCGTTCAGACCGGACAAGCGACCGGAGCGTACCCCACGGATAGGTGTCCAAACAGAACCCCTCGCCGGCTGCCGAATTAGACTTATCCATCAGCCGGACGCCGTTGAAGCCGATCGGGTCCGCCCGGAGCCACAGCTCCGCCGTGAAGCCGCCCGCCAGACACAGTGCCGGATCGTCCGCGACCTCCAAGAATCCTTTGCCATTCAACTCCAGCGCCTTCCCGCCGTCCGTAGCGATCACCGCGGCTTCGCCGACGATCCGCGCCGGCAAACCGCCGCCGGCACGGTTCAGGCAGACTCCTGCTTCCGCCGCGGCGAAGGTCCAGTCGGCGACCAGCCCGTCGCACTCCGGCGGATCGCTCCACTTGCCGCGGCGGGTCAACTCGGTGATATCACGGCTGGATAAGGCATGAGACCAGAGCCGCGCCCGCGCGATGGTTCCGCTGAAACACCTCCCGCCGGTCGCATCCGCGCCGATGCGCAGAGGAATCGCCGCAACCGCGGGGCGACGCGTCCGCGCGGACTCGGTGACATGAATCCAGCTCCGATTCCAGAAATCGCGCCACCACGCCCGGTGCGCTTCGCGCGCCGCTGCCACGGATACTGCCCGCGCCTCGGCAACCTGGCCATCAAGTTCGAGCGCCCACGCCTCAACGGTCGCCGGTTGCCGCGTCAACGCGTGCACGCGCAACACGTGGTCCCTTCCGGGAGGCGACGCGAGCGCGCGCGAACCGTTCTTCACAAAGCCCGCGCCTTCCATGGCGGCCCCGAAGACGCAGCTTTGCAGCGGATCGGTCATGTCGGCCATCAGCGCTCCCAACCCCTGGTGCTTCATG
This sequence comes from Kiritimatiellia bacterium, assembly GCA_028718445.1. GTDB lineage: Bacteria > Verrucomicrobiota > Kiritimatiellia > RFP12 > JAAYLN01 > JAQULY01. Next base: position 12,901 of record JAQULY010000032.1, on the reverse strand, counting down.
GTCGCCGGCCACAGGGAGTGTTCGTTCCGGTGGCACCAGACAGCACAGTTGCCCGGCGCGTCGAGCACGCGGTCCGGATACTGAGTCAACGGTCGCCACGCGTCGCTGTGCGTGTGTTCGTCCGGCGCCAGCGTCCGCTCCTCTTCGCGCCAGATCTCCACGACGGCTTCAACGGCCACGGGTTGGCCGGCATGCGCCTCCACCCAGATCGTCGGGCGGTTCGCGTCCACCCAGAGGCGGATGCGGAGTCCCGTGGCGCGAATCTCGATCTCGCCCTCACGCATCTTGAGTTGCTGTCGGAACGGCAGCCCGGGGACAAACGGATTCGGAGAGAACCGCAGGCGGATGCGGCCCAGTTTGAGCAGCCGGTTATTGTCGTCGTAGGCGTCGGTCTTGCTGACGTAAAAAAGCAGGTCGCCCCCGGCCTCCGCCCAAACGCTGGCGCCAATGTCGCCGTTGCCGATCGGCATGGAATCGAGACAGCCCGTTCCAGGGGCCTCGAGAGTCACGCTGTACAAATCCTGTTCATCCCGCATGCTCAGTTCGCCTTCTTATGACGTCATTCTTCGTGCAAACACTGCTCCAGCTGACTGGCTCTTTTCACGAGGCTAGAATAGCTGTTTGCGTGCCGAGGCTTCAAACACCATTCCGCTACGCGCGTTACTGGCGCCATGCTCCGGTCTGCCCGTGCCCGCTGACCCCGCGTTCTCGCCTCGATCTGGCCGATAACGCATGGTAGGATTCGCCGCTCGTGTTACTGGATCGCGGAACTGCTGTCGTGCATGCGCTAACCTACAAACATACCGTGGCTGCCTGCTACCTTGGCTACATTACCCAGGCGGCGGTCGTCAATCTCTCGCCCATTCTCTTTGTCGTCTACCAGGCCCAGTTCGGCATCTCGTATGAGATGATCGGCCGCCTGATATTGATCAATTTCGTCACCCAATTGCTGACCGACATCGTCGCCGTGCGCTACATTGACCGCATCGGCATCCGCCACGCAGCGGTGTGCGGTCACACCATCGTGGTCGCGGGGTTTGTCCTGATGGCGGTGCTGCCGCGGGTGCTGCCCTCGCCCTATATGGGCCTGGTGATTGCCGATGTGGTGTATGCCGTCGGCGGCGGGTTGATCGAGTTGCTGGTCAGCCCGACGATTGACGCGTTGCCGGGTAAGGCCAAGGACTCGGCCATGAGCCTGCTGCACTCGTTCTACTCGTGGGGTCAGGTGGCCGTGCTGCTGCTTTCGACCCTGTTTGTCAGCGCCTTCGGCGCCGCCAACTGGCCGCTGCTTCCGTTGCTGTGGGCGTTGGTGCCTGCCTATAACGTCGTCCTGTTCAGCCGTGTGCCGCTCGCGCCGACGGTCGCTGCCCACGAGAAGACACCCCTGCGCCTGTTGTTTGGCGCGCCCATATTCATCATGGCGATGTTCCTGATGGTCTGCGCCGGCGCCTCGGAGCAAGCCATTGCCCAGTGGTCGTCGCTCTTTGCCGAGAAGGGACTCGGTATCGCCAAACTGGCCGGCGACCTGCTTGGGCCGGTGATGTTTGCCTCGTTCATGGGGCTGGGACGCATGGGCTACGGCATCTGGGGCGAACGGCTGAACCTGCGCATCGCGCTCACCGCCAGCGCCATGCTGTGCATCGTTTGTTACGGGGTGACGGTGTTCGCGCCTTCGCCCTTTACCGCCCTGGTTGGGGTGGCCGTCTCGGGTCTATCGGTGGCGGTGATGTGGCCCGGCATGCTGCGTCTGGCCTCGAAAACCTACCCCCTGGGAGGCACGGCGATGTTCGGCGTGCTGGCGGTCGCGGGCGACGTCGGCTGCGCCCTGGGGCCTTGGCTGACAGGACTGGTATCGGACTTCGCGCCGGCCTCGGCACGCCTGCAGCAGCTCGCGGCCAACAACGGGCATACCATCGAGCAGCTCGGGCTAAAGGCCGGCATTCTGGCGGCGATCGTCTTCCCAGTGGGTATGCTGGCAGGCGTGATGGCCTTCCGACGGCACAGAGCGCTAAGCCCAAACCTGCCCCAGGGCAGACGCGTCTAATTCGTCCGCCAGACCAATAAACTTCGGAGAATCTGTGAGTGAATAGTCATCGCCAGGTTTCCTGGAGACGACGAAGCCGTTCGACGAAGCGTAACCGACAAAGTGTGCGACGAAGTGTACGACTATGTCACTGCCGACAGCCTTTGAGGGTGCTGTGAGCATGGCCGCTATTCGTCATGGAAGATCACGTCCATGCTCGGACACGAAAGGACTGTCCGCAACACGCTTCGTCCCACACTTTGTCGGTTACGCCTCGTCGCTCGGCTTTGTCGCGCGCCATTCTGTCCTGAGAAACTCAATCGTCAGCCGCTCTCGTCGCCCGCTCTCGTGTTCCGATTCACATAGTTATTGGCCGCGAATTAAGATGCGTTTACCCTGACCCCTGCTCTCCACCGCCTTGACAAGGCTACGCCCGCAGGGCGCGGGAGATGGCGCGCAACTGCTGCATGGTGCGCTCGGCTACGAGCTCGTCCTGGTAGGGAGCGACACCGTAGGTGAAGGCGCCGCCGTGTTCCATGACATAGCGGATGTAGTCCGTCACCAGTTTGTCGGAGAAGCGCGGCGGGCCGATCTCGCCGGGCACGCTGTGTACCCAGCCGTTCCCCACCCCTTCCCGCGCTTCGTCCATCCACACGTAGGCGTGCCAGGCGGAGTTACCTTCGCCTGATCTTGGCCCGAACGGAACGCGGTCTATGTGGTTGCTCTCGCCCATCGCAAAGTCAACGATGCCCCTGCCGGCGGTGGAACGCCAATAGGCCGTTCCCGTGAAGTTCAAGGCGACAGCCCGGCCCGGATGACCTGCGCGTAGCGCCCTGGCGTAGCGCTTCAAGTCGTAGAGGCCCGCAAAACCGTGGACCGACGCGGGCAGGTGGTGCATGCCCGCCGTCCAAGGCACGATGTCTGCATCATAGCAGTTGTCCACCACCCAGCCCGCCACTCGCCGACCGTAGCGCTCGCCCAGCTCCGCGACGATGGCGTACTGCCGCGCGGCAAACGAGGCGGGGTCGTACAGCCAGCCGCTGGCGCGCTGCCAGTCGGGGTCTTCGTCGCAGGCCACGGATGGATAGTAAAGAATCAGCCGAATGCCATGCCGGCTCAGGCCATCCGCCAGTTCGCGAATCAGATCGCGCTCGCAGGTCCGGCCCGGCAGGATCGCGTCCAGCGTCTTACACGGGCACGGCAAAACCTGCGTGGCGTGCGCCGTGGTGATCAGCAGCCAGCCCGCGCCCGCCTCCACGCACTGCGACACCATCCGCTTCACGTCGAACTGCTCCACGGCCTGCCGGTACGGCAACGGCCGCTCCTTTCCGCGCGGCAGCGACTGCGCCGTCCAGTGCAGCCCGATTCCATATCCGGCCTCGGTCATCCAAGCCGCCCGATTCGCACCCGTCTTCTTCTTTCCCGTCATCTCAGCCATCGTTTCCCTTGGGTTTCGCTGTCCACATCATCTCCTTTATTGTGGGGCGCGTAAACGTCTCTTATTCGTTTCGCACTTGAACGTCGCCAATCGTCCCCTTGTCGCTCGCGAAGACCCGGATGGCATACGGTTCGAGCCTGACTGACCAGCGGCCGTCGGCCTGGGTCAACCGATCGCGCGCCAACGTGTGTTCCCGTAACTCGCCGCCGCTGGCGATGCTGGCCGTGCGCGGCTTGGAATCTGTGTTGACCACATAGAAGTACGTCGTGCCGTCCGCAACGGCGCTGCGCACCGTCACGCCCGGGTATCCCTCCGTGAACACGGTCCGGTACTTCCCCAGCGGAATGGTCCGGTAGGCGGCCGCGAACTCGCGAAATTGCTCGTCATGTCCCTGCGGAACGCCTCCATCCACCCAGTAGTGACTTATATAGAGCGGCGTACAGCGGGACATGATCACCGCATAGTCCAGCATGCTGCCGCGGTTGCCTGCCAGCGGATAACGACAATGCCCCGCCGCCGTTGCATACCAGGGCCGCTCGGACGGGAACATCTTCGCCTCGTGCTCCGTGAACTGACGCTCCATATAGACTCCCATGTTTTCGGTCCGGTCGAGCAGAGGCACAACGCTGTCATCCAGGTTTATCCCATTGAACCTGACCAGATCGTCGGGAGAATATTTGCAGGTTGCTCCCAACCTGTGGCCGAACATTTCATTGAAGCTATACCCGATCACGCATGCGCCGGATTGTTCATGGGCGGCCACGCCAGCTCCCGATTCCTCCAGCACATCCAGATAGGAACCGTATTTCTTCTCGTAGACATATACTTGCGCCGGGGTTTGTTCGCCTTCGGCCGCATACATATTCATATGCGGAGCCGCCTCTTTGACCGCTTTGCCCATGGCCGCCCAATTATCCGCGATGCCCTGGCACCGGAACTCCGTCCAGGCTTGTTTTTGATTCTGCAACAGCCATGCCCTGCGTTTTGGGAAACGTCCCGGATCGTCCTTGCCTATGGGGACCCTAATGCCGGCACGTTTCTCGAATGCAGCCACCGTGTAGTCGTCATATGTGGAATAGAAATTTACATTCTCATAGTTGAACCCCGGCCCCGGCTTGACATACAAATGCGGCCCAAAATAGGAGGGCAACCAAGCGCCGGTATTCGCGGAGCTTATGTACATGACCCCCTTGACCGCGGGATAGTCTTTATAGCGTTCGGCAATCTCCGCGGCCAGGCCGGCCATTTCCTTGCGCACCTTGGGGTGGAGCGGATTCACCGCTCGCCCCCAGCCGAAGAGAGTATAACTCAGGTACCCATCGCCAGACACCTGCAGAATGGTATCAGCTCCGCGCGTCGCCACGTCATAATCTGTGTAACGGTCCCGCAACCGGAGTGGAAAGGTCGTCACATAGGCCACCGAAGGCACCAACGTCAGGTCGTTCGCCTCAAAGACCCGCGCGTACAAGGCCGTAAGGTCAATATCTCTTAGGCCGGATTTGACATATTTCGAGTCGTATTGAGCCCCCGCGTAACGAATGACGCCTGCAAACAGCGTGTTTTCGCCTCGAAAACGCATATACTTGACCATTCGTTCCGCGGCCTGAAAGTACCATTTGTAGTATCTTCCGGGTTGAATCCATCCATATTGGCGCATTTCACCACATGCCGCGGCCATCGGCGTGAAACTGAAGGTCTGCACCATCTGATAGCTTTCCGTGTAATGGCCAAAAATACGGTCATTGGAGAGATTGGAGGCCTCCAGCATGGGAATGTCGTCGAGGATTTCGTAGACGACGATGCGGCAAAGGCGTATGGGACTGGAACGCATGTATCCGTAATTGTCGAAATGCACGAGCCCCCAGTCATCCCCCGGATAGAACACGGCGCTAACCGATTGTTTCTTGCCGGTAATCGGCAGGCCGTTGCCGGTAATGAAGCCTGATACCAAGGGGGGACCCGTTCTACTGTTGGAATTGGGTGTTTTGCCGATTTCCAAGGTGTATTTGTGTAGTGCCTCGGGGGTGATGATCCGCTTTCCGTTGCCATCTTTGGGCAAGTCCGGCGGAAGATAAAAGTCACTCAAGAAGGTGATGCCAACCAACGAGTCGCCTACATCCGGGTATTCCACGACAAGCAGGTGCGGCTTGTCGAGGTTCAGATTGTTTATCCGGTACGATACCCATTCATGCCCAACACCGGCGCCGGTTAGCGGAGCGTCATTCATCAGGAACTTCCCGATTCCAGGCGCTTCAACAATCTTGTCGTTGGCAGGACTGACCGAGTAGTACCTGCCCTTGTCGTTTGCGGCCGCGCACTCGATCCGGTCCACCTCGCGTAGCTTGAAGATATCCTTGTCCAGCGGCCCGATTCTGCGTTGTTCAACAGGCCCGGCCACCGCGAATTCGGTCTCGCCTGCCATTTTCCCCGCACTCCACAATTCGAGGCGGTATGGACCTTGCCTAACCGGATCGATGTTTACATCGCAGGATGCGCCCTTGAACTCGTTCAACGGGATCGTCTGAACTACGGAATCGTTCATGGCATATACACAGCGGATCTCCAGCGGTTTCCCGGACAACCGTTTTTGCTCGGCGTCGCTAAGCGTCATCGTGAAAGCGAGTTTTTCGGCGAGCTTGAAAACAGCCGGGCCGCCCTTACGCGCCGTGAAGTCCACGCCGGTCGTCCGGGACAGGACGCATAGTTTATTACGGTTGAACGGCTTGGTGACAACCGGCGATTTCGGATCCGCCAGGGGAGCGTCCGCCGGGTTGAGACTATGGAAGGCAAAACGGATCTTGTGTTTGTCGCCCACCTTCGTTGACGCGAGGGAGAAGGTTGCCGGTTCACAGCCATACCCGCACGGTTCGAGCACGATCGGCGCTCCACTTCCGAAAGACAAGCGGTCTCTTCTGTTTAGACAAGTGTAATCCACACAGTTGAACAGCTTGAGCTCCTTGTATTCGCCCCACAGCTCACCCTGCACCTCCTTTCCGCTCGCGTCTTCGGACTTGAACCAGTTTACTTCGGGAACTGCCGGGAACGTCCCGCGGAGCTCCATGGGAGTGCCGGATTCGTATTCGCAGGTCACCGCATCTCCCTCTATGGACACTTTTACGGTCATGACGACATTCGACCCGCCAGAGGTGGCGCCTTTGATTTCAATAATATTTTTGCAGATCACATTCCATAGTTTGTCATCTTTTTCATCTTCGAAATTCCAGTATCCCACGAGGCCTTTTCCCAGATCACACTCGGCCGGCCTGTCCGGCGCGATATCCGCCAGCGATTTTATCTCGTTTTCGTTCAGCGCGCGGTCGTAGAGCCGTACCTCATCCATGGCGCCCCGATAGAGGTCGCCGAACAACATGGGGCGTCCGTTGACAAATTTGTCCCTGAGTTTTATGCCTTTAGCGACTTTTCCCGCTCCGACTGCTTTGCCGTTTATGAATGTCCGCAACACGGAACCGTCGTAGGTCGCCGCCACATGCTGCCACTGACCGGCGACAATTTTGATGTCTCCGGACCGGTAATCGTGGGTTATGCCGTCGGCATCCGTCATTTCGAACCAAAGGGCATTGGCGCCGCCGCCCGACCAGATTCGAAGACTGTAAAGATGGTCCTCTCCAAGAAAGTTCGGGCCCTTGGTGAATCCGTGACTGAGTATGAAACCGCCATCCCACGTCTCCGGCTTGATCCAGGCGGAAATGCTCATGGTGCTCGTGAGATTGTATTTGGGAGAAGCGCCTATATCTATGGGATAACCGTCGAGCTTCAGGGCTTTGCCTGTCTTGCCATCGGTTAGAGCCCGTTCGTCGCGCGTTGCCGTCAGGGTTCTGATTTCGGCGCTTTCCCAGAAGTCCCTTCTGTTCTGGTCCTTCAAGCCGAACTTCAGGACGGCAAATTTCTTGTGGATATGGTCGCCGGTGCTGACCGTGACATTTCCCAGCGAATCCATGTTCGCATGGAGAAAGCTTTTTTCGAACTGCAGCCAGTTCGGAACATAGTTGGTACCGCCAAATTCCGACGGTTGCTGAGTCGGCGAACCAGCCCTGGCACAGTCTCCCCATTCCAGAACAAACGCAATTGCCACGAACGCGCGAAATATGACCTTCATTCTTCTTAACCCTCGTCTTGATATGGTTTCCAGTACAACCGAAATGAGCACGGGACGACCGGAAAGCCCCTTCCTGACAGTCCCCAATCCGCGTACAGGCAAGCCGTTCTCATTGCACCGACACGGTCACATCGTCGATCCATAGATTCTCGTCGGCGCCGTAGTAACCATAGTCAAGTGACGTGGCCTCGAACTTGATTCGAAAGCTGCTTCGAAAATACTGCGCATCGGACCCGCTGTTGTTAATCGTGATATCGCACTTGTGCCACGTATCCTCGGGATTAGTGATCCCCAGCTCGACCCGGTTAGCATACGTCGAGCCGTTGTAGAGTTGAAGATAGATATTGTCGTCATCGTCAATATCGTCGTCGCGGTACCAGAACTCTATCCGGATGCGTGTTTTCCCTGCTGTCTGCAGGTTGTCGGAAATCAGATCGTTATCGCTAAATCCGGCGTGAGCCGAGTAGCTACCCGCGTGCTTTTGACTTGTAGCCCGGTCCCAGTCCGTCGCACCCCCGTCAGTCCACTGATTGAAGTTGGTCTCAAAACCGTCCTCGATCAGCTTAACCCAAGTATTGACGGTGACATTCACCGGATCGGAAGACACCGAGTTCGCGGCCAGGGACATCACAGAGCAAGCGGGGCCGCCGTTATAGGTAACATAGTGTATTCTATCGTTGCCGACACGCTCAAGGATATGGTAGGTCCCGTTGCCATCCAATCGGAAAATCGTGCCAAATGTATTGCCCGATGGCGTTGCCGATAGACGCACCCAAGCTTCCATGGCGCCGACAGAGTCAGCAAACCCTGAGGATGCCAGTTGCACGACATTTGTGGCGCTGAAACGCAGTGCATTCCCGTTGCCCGGGTTTCCCTCGATCAGCTCGGGCGCGCCGATCGTGGTTGCACCAGGTATGGGCAGCGCATTGAGGTCTCGCAACAGGACGGTACCGCCGTCCTGAACCGGCGGTTGATTGGTGTATGTGGACCATCCATCCCGGACGCACGAGGAAAGACGCACCTCGTCCACATCCCCAATCAAGCCATTGCCGGCAAATGTGACGCCATTCCAGCTGACACCCCCAATCTGGAGGATGTCGTTGCAGGTTGTCGGGGCGTAGTTCGCCGTGCCTTGGCTCACTCCGTCGACAAAAAGTTCGATCCGATTGTTAGGCGCATCGTGCGTTGCCATGACATGATGCCAGGCGTTCGAGTGCATGGGGGCGTAATCGGTTGCCACGGCCAGAAGCCGGTGTGCGCCAGGCGCGGCATCGCTCCATAGCCAACTCCAGCCATCGGCGCCATCGGTATCGGTTCCCAGCAAGACGCCGTCCGCGTAAAAAGCCACACTGCCAACGCCGATGTCGTCCGTGGCATCGGCCGTGATGGCGACAGCGCCCGTGATCACCGCGTCCGCGCCCGGCGAGGTGATAGTTACGGTCGGCGGACGGTGGGTCGCCAGATACTCCGCGCGCCCCGCCTGCATGTACTCCCAAGTGCCGATCCTGAATAGGTTCACATTGTTTGCATAAGCGTTGCCGGTTCCGGCGGCGTTGATGGCTTCAGTCATATAGGCTTGTAGTTGCGCCATGCGGCTTGCCGTACCCAACCACCCCCAGGCATACTCCTCGGTTTGGTGCATCGGCGACGCGTTCGTGGCCACAACCGGCGGATGGTTCGCCAAATCAGTATACGTCGCCTCAACAAGGTTGTAGAAATTGGACATCGGCGCGGCTGCAGGACCGTACATGTCGCTGAAATACCCGCCAAGCAGCGCGTCCACGTCGAGCGTGGGATCGTCCAACAGCTTGAGGCTAACGTAGTTCTCCACTTCCTGACCGGCCCCACACAGATATATACCCAGGCAGAAATTGGTGGAAAACAGTCCGAATTGCGCCGCGAGACTGTGGGCGTAGTACCCCGGAAAATACTTGAACGGAGAAGTCGCCCACGCCCCCGCGGCTTCGGGCGTGAACGGATACAGCCATAGCCCGAGTTTTCGTCCCACGCTGGCTGCCTCGTTGGTCCACGCCGCCAAGTACCCCAGTTCATGATCATAGGCCGCTCGATTGTAGAGCATACGATTTTCCGAGAAGCAGAAATGCACCTCCACGCAGGGGGCGATCGTTACGTTCGTGGGTACGGCCGCATAACTATCGTATGCCATCTCGGACACCCTGTCGTTCTCGTGCCCTGGAATGGCGTGCAGATTCGTAACCACCTGATTGACAAAATTGAATATGTAGTCGCTCGCACCGCCATTCGAAAAGTACCCGGATGTGTCCTTGCTCCATGCGTACGGCCCGTTCGTACAAGAGGAACAAGTGCAGAAGGCGTAGTTATCCATCGGCCCTAAGCTGAAAGTCCAGACATCGTCCCCCTGCCCGTTGACGCCGTAATGCGTGACCGCGTCCTGCACAACTTGTGCGATCACTTCGGGATTGCTGTAACACAACTGCGAATCCGTGCCGATGCTATGGTCGCTGTTCCGATAGTAGTCGGCAAACCAGGTAGGGTGATTCGTATGAAAACGGGCATAATACCCGTAGAATGAATGGCTGCACCCGTTATCCTTGCCGCCTGCACGCCGCCGGTGCAGGAAGCGCTGCACGTCGAGGGAGATTTCCGCCACGGACTCGCCCGGATAGGCCGCCGCGAGATAGTTGGTGTACTCGGCGCTTCCATAGGTCCATAAGGCGCCCACCCCGGCGTTATAGGAGGCATCGGGCGGCATGCTTTCGGGGACGCGAACCCGCATTTCATAGGGAGACGCGCGCGCCACAACGCTGCCCGACACCGTGAGCGTGGACGGGGCCGGCCCCCACATACCGCCGGCGGTCGGGTTGTACCAGCGCATGCCGCAGTAGCGTTCGAGAAAATCGTACACCGCATAGCAGGTTCCCCGGCTGGTTAGAAACTCCGGGGAAGGGGCGTTGTCCAAGGTCACGAGGTGTGGAACATACTCCCGGATCGGCATGCCTAGCGCGGAATCGAGATGCAGCAGAAGCGTCGTGTCATCGTCGGGATAGGGCGCATGGGCCAATGCGTCCTGATATGCGTTCGCCCCATCCCGCACACGCGAAGATAACCGCACTTCGTCAATGTCGCCGACCAGGCCATTGCCGTCAAAGGTGATGGCGTTCCAACTGACACCGCCAATTCTGATTGGTGCGTTGCCGCAACAGGCACCATAGCCATCCGTACCTTGGCTGACGCCATCGACAAACAACTCGATCTTTCCGCCGTCGGCTGTGTCGTAGGTCGCCAACAAATGGTGCCAGACAGCCGTCGAGACGGCGGCGGTGGAGACAACCGCGTGGGAGGGCGGGATTCCATCCCAGACACAGTACCGAATCTTGTTGTCGCCAAGGCGATCGAGCAGGTGGTAACGCCCCTCAGCGTCCAGCCGCAGAATCGTTCCATTGGCATTGTTGTCCCCCTTGAGACACACCCAACACTCCATGGTACCGGCATCGGCCGTGAACCCGGAGTATGGAACCGTCAGGGCGGACGCCCCGTCGAACGACAACGCATCGCTGTAGGCTCCGGCGATCCAGTTGGTGGAACCGCACAAATAGCCTGCTGGTGAAATCGCCAAATCGGACTTGTCGTTCCCGATCAACATCAGCGTGTCGATCGCGCCATTCGGGGAGAAATCGATGCGGTACGCTTGCGAAGTGAAACTCGCGTTGTCATAACCCAGCGCCCGCGTAGCGGCGCTTTCACCCACGAGTATGCGGATCCCCGTGACAGGTTGCTCTTCGGTGACGATCGGCACCAATGCCCCGGTGATCAGAGCTAGATGTTCCTGCAGATCCGTCGCGGCATAAACGGCTGACATCGTGGGCGTTCTTGACACCACAATCGCGGATTGCGGTTGCCCGCTCTGCACCAGAGTTAAGTCCGTTCCCTGAACCGGACGAAGCGCACAGACTGTAGAAACAACGACTAGCCACAGGACTTTCTTCTTCATGTCATCTCCTTTTTTTGCAATACCACGCATCCATCCATCACCGCGTGCCCTATTCCGCTGAGATCTCGCTGAGTTTCCCTTTAGGCAACTCGAACACCCTCACGGCATAGGGCTCAAGGTCAATCCGCCATCCGCTGTTTTCTCGAATGAGAGCGGGATGACCGATCGTGCGTTCCTTGATTTCCTTCTTCGCCTTGACGGATACCGACCGCGATCTGGAATCGGTGTTGACGGCGTAGAAGAACGTCCGGCGGGGAGCGGTTGCGGCGCGCACCGTGACGCCCGGGTATTCCTGCACGAACACGGTCCTGTATTTGCCCAGCGGAATGGTCCGGTAGGCGGCCGCAAACTCGCGATACTGATCGTCATGTCCTTGCGGGATGTTGCCATCCACCCAGCAGTGCGAAATGTACACCGGGGTGCAGCGCGAAAGGATGACGGCATAGTCCAGCAGACTGCCCCGGTTAGCGGGCAACGCGTACTTGCAGGTAGCCGTTCCCTCCGAGTACCAGAGGCGGTCCGGCGGGCACGGACGCCCGTGCCACTCCAGGAACTGGCGGCCCAGATAGGCGCCGACATTGTCGGCCGCTTCCAGAATCGGCGTCGTGCTGGCGTCCACATTCATTGCATTCACCCGCGGAACGTGCTCGGTCTTCAAAAACGACATGTTAAACTCATGATAGACGTTCACCTGATTGAAGTAGTAGCCGTACATGTAGGATCGCGGCTTGGCTACCTCGGGGAAGGCGGACCCGACTTTTCGCAGAACTTGCAGCAGGGGATCCTTGTCGACCGCGTAGAAGTACTCTCCCATGTGGATGTAATCGCTGGCGTAGAGTTCCATGCGTCCGCAGCTCGCCTTCACGGCCCGCGCCATGCCTTCCCAAGTCTCGGACATGAGGCGGCAGCGGAACGCCGTCCATTCCTCGCGGCGGTTGGCGAGCAACCAGGCCTTGCGTTCGGCGAACCGGCCGGGGCCGCTCGCGGGCACCTTGATGCCGGTGTCCTTCTCGAACCGCGCGATCGTGTAGTCGTCGTAGGTGGTCTGGAAGTAGGCGTCCTCCAGCTTGAAGTTGGGGCTGGCGTATCCCCACGGGATGCCGGTGTAGAGGGAAGGCTGGAAGTAACCATTGAGTCCCCCGATGAAGCAGATTCCCTTGACCGCCGGATAGTCTCGGTAACGCTCCGCCAATTCCGCGGCCAGCGCTTCCGTGGCGGCTCGGACCTTGGGATGGAAGGGATTGGTGATGCGGCCCCGGCCCCAGGCAACCGGAGCTTGCGCGCCGCCGGACGTTACCTGGATGGTGGTATCGGCGCCGTCGGCCACGTCGGCGTCCGTATAGCGGTCCT
>JAQULY010000031.1 GCA_028718445.1 Kiritimatiellia bacterium | reverse complement strand
GGTCGGTGGGGCGCGGGTCGGTCCAGACGGACCATTGTTTGCCGGCGGCCTCGATCCGCGACTGTAGTTGTTGTTGGAGAGCCCGGTAGAAACGCGCTTCAGGGGCGCAGAGCCCGTCGCCATAAAAGTACGAGGCAATCGTACGCAGTTGGGGCGGACGCTCACGCACATACGTTCCGCTGCCATGCAGGGAACGCAGCCAGCCCTCTCGCGCGAGCAGGGAAACCGCGGCATTGACGGTGGAGCGTGGAATCGAAAGGTGCACGGCCAGTTCGCGGTTGGAGGGCAACCGGGAATTGGCGGCGAAGCGTCCGCTCAGGATATGCTCCCGCAAGTGATCGGCGACCTGCTGGATGATGGGTTTCGCCACCAGCGCAGGCAGGCCTTTGACGGAACGCTTCCTAATGTCCATGGTGTCTATGATATGGACACTATGGACACTTTGCAAGCACAAAACAGCGCCGTGCACAAAACGGGTGAGCGACAACACCGTCGCAGCGCCGGAGGAGGCAGGGTTCAGGTATTAGTTCAGCCGTGCCGCTGGCGTAACGTCACCAGATGGAGAGAGCTATGAGAAACTCCGTCCATCTTTGTCGCGACAAAGGTTCTCAGTCCAGTCACACCGCTGGCCTGTGACCAGTTGGAGCATATGGAAAGCAACGCTCAACGCATAGCGCCCAACGTTCAGCGGCTTGAATTCCCTCTCCTCCGTGAACCTCTGTGACCTCTGTGAGAGGTTCTCCCGTTGAGCGTTCCAGCGTTGCTCAGTTCTTGAACAGGACCATGGTGCCGCGCGGGATGCGGCCGGCGTCCACGGTGTTGCCGCTCATCAGCGTGCCGCCAGGGAATAGGTAGAAAGTGTCGGCCTCCTGCCAGCAAGGCCCGCAGATGTCGAAGGCGCGACGCCGCGAGGTGATCGGGCCATCCATCTTGTAGCCGACCAGTACCCGCGTGCCGGTGGGCATCGCGGCGATGATCTCCGCGGTCAGCGTGTTGCCGCGCAGGCAGCGGCCATCGGGCAGGACGTAAATGGTGGTGGCGCTGAGACTCTCGTCGCCCGCCACGGACGCCGGCGTGGCGCCGGTCGTGCCCAATGTACGCACCTGTTCGGGCGGATTGGCGTCACCCTCGCTCAACAGCACCTTAGTGCCTCGAGGAATGGCGCGCCAGTTCACGATCTCCGTGCCGTTCTTGCGCGTGCCGTCAGGCAGCACATAGACGGTGTCGGCGCTGTTGTATTCGTCGCGCGCGATGTCCCAGGCCGAACGTCCCGGTCCGATCACGTTGGTCTCCTTGGCCAAGTACTTGGCTGCCGCCTGGGCCTGCTCTGTCGCCGAGCCGCTATAAAGCACGCGGTGCAGGTAGGGGTCGGCCACCACCAGGCGTTTGGCGGTCACATCGGGATCGCGCGCGGGTTTCGCCGTCAGCCCCAGCCTGGCGCGCACGGAAGTCATGGCGAAGCGCATGCCGCAGCGTTTACGACCGCGATGGCTGCGGCGTTGCCACTGGTTGGGAGCGCCGTAGGCAACCATCGAGTGGCACAGGACGCGCTCGTCAGGCACGCCGTAGATCGCCTGGATTTCGGTGAGCAGGTCCTTCAGCGCGCGGTACTGCGCCGCCGTGAGGTCGCGGTTGTGGTAACCGGCCATCTCGATCCCGATCGAGCAGTTGTCCAGCGAGGTGCGCCCGTTCCACATACTCCGGCCGCAGTGGTAGGCCACGCGCCGCTGATCTATGATGCGGTAGATGCGTCCGACTTCGTCTATCATGTAGTGGGCTTCGCCGCGGCGCGACAGCTTCGCGCCGGCGCCGCGCGAGCGTCCCTCGGTGGTGTGCAGGATGATGAAACGCGTCGAGCCGCGCGCGGGCCGCTCGCGATTGCGCGGACTGTAGTAGGTGTCGAGCACGGAGATGGCGCCAAGCGACGCCGTGGCGGCGAACAACGCCGCTGCCAGCGCGAGGCAACCAAGTCGCCGCGGTGGCGCCGAAAATTTGCCACGCAAGCCCGTCATTCCCACTCCGGCCGCCCCAGGACAAGATTATCCGCCGTCATTTCGCGCGGGATGGGCAGACCCAGCAGCGCCAGCACGGTGGGGGCGATGTCCGAAAGCTTGCCGCTCTCGCGCAGCGGTACGCCGGCGCTGTCGCGCGCGACGTAGATGCACTCGACGTCGTTCAGCGTGTGGCTGGTCTTGACCATGCCGGTACGGTAGTCGAGCATCTGCTCGGAGTTGCCGTGGTCGGCGGTGATGAGGATGTGCGCGTCCAGTTCGAGCAGCCGTGCCACCAGCCGGCCGACGCACGCGTCCACGATCTCGACGGCCTGCCGTGCCGCGTCAAATACGCCGGTGTGGCCGACCATATCGCCATTGGCGTAGTTCACGGCGATGAACGCGTAGGGGTTATTCTCCAGGCGGCGTAGGAGTTCCGTCGTAACGTTCTCGGCGTCCATCTCTGGGTGGCTGGCGAACATGGCGGGATCGAAGCGGCTGGGCACATCCACCTGGTCCTCGCCGGGATAGGGGTGCGTGGACTTGCCGTTGAAGAAACTGGTGACGTGGCGGAACTTCTGGGTTTCGGCGATGCGCAGTTGCCGCAGACCGGCGTCCGAGATCGCTTCGCCCAGCAGGTGGTCCATGCCGCCGCCGGCGTCCATGGCGCCCAGCAGGTAGTCCTCGAACTCATCCCAGTAGCGGGTGAAGCCGAGGTAGGCGACCCGTGGGCGGCGGGAGCGTTTGCCGGCGTAGGCGTCGAGCACGAAAGCCTGGGTCAGTTGGATGGCGCGGTCTTGGCGGTAGTTGGTGTGCATGACGCTGTCGCCATCGCGCATGCCGTCGTAGTCGCCGATGACGTGGCAGGGGATGTACTCGTCGACCATCGCCTGTCCGTCCGGTGTGCGATCCCTGGCGTAGGAGCCTTCGACGGCCGCCACGGTGGAATCGGCGCGCCGTCCCTTGGCGTCCGTCAGGCAGGCGAAGGCGGTGTCGGTGAGCGCGTACTGACGGGAACGGTCCATGGCGTAATAGCGTCCCATCACTGTGCCGATGCGGCAGTTGCCGACGGCCTCCATTTCGAGCGTCAGCCGGCCGAGGTATTCGAGCGAACTGCGCGGCGGGGTGTCGCGCCCGTCCAGGAAGGGGTGCAGCACGATTGCGCCTTCGGGGTATTCACTGCGGGCGCGGCGCATGATCTTGAACAGGTGCTCCTGGTGCGCGTGGACGCCCTCATCCTGCAGCAGGCCCATCAGGTGCAGCCGGCCGGCGGAACGTTTCCAGTTGGCGATCAGGGCGTGCCACCGGGGCACCTCGAAAAGCGCGCCGCTGCTGAGCCCATCGTCAATGCGTTTCAACTCCTGGATCACGATACGGCCCGCGCCCATGTTGAGATGACCGACTTCGCTCGATCCCTGGTAGCCGTCCGGCAGCCCCACCGGCTCGCCGCTGCAGGCCAGGCGCGTCCAGGGATAGCGGGCCTTGTAGCGGTCGATGTTGGGCGTGCGCGCGGCGAAGACGGCGTTGCCTTCCGCGCGCGGGTTGAGGCCCCAGCCATCGCGGATGATCAGGGCGACGGGTCGCTGTTTCATGATCGTCGGTTTCCTTCTGGACGGCGGGACGCCGCTACCGGTAAAGTGGGGGCATAGTGTAACCGAAGTCCGCGGCTTTGTTGAACCACAAAAGAAAGGCGCCATGACATTCGCGGGACGTGAACTCGATGCCGGGGAGATGTGCGCGGAACGACGGCGTCTGCGTGCCGAGGGGCGGCGTGTGGTCTTCACCAACGGCTGCTTCGATCTGCTGCACCGCGGGCACATTCATTATCTGTGCGAGGCGCGCGCGCATGGCGACGCGCTGATCGTCGGCGTCAACAGCGATGCCTCCGTGCGGCGCAACAAGGGGCCGCTGCGGCCGATCGTGCCGGAGGAGGACCGCGTCGCGCTGCTGCTCTCACTACGGTGCGTGGACTACGTGGTGCGGTTCGACGAGGATACGCCCCTGGGATTGATCGAGCGGTTGCTGCCCGACGTGCTGGTCAAGGGACGCGACTGGGCGCATCATGTGGTCGGACGCGAGGTGGTCGAAGCCGCCGGCGGACGCGTGGAACTGGCCGAGTTGGTGCCGGACCATTCCACCAGCATCATCATCTCGCGCATCCTGGCCTTGCACGGCGGCGGGCAGAAGTGACGAGCCGGGCTTGAGGTCCGTATCATGAAGGACTTCGACATTCTGCGGTTCAGTATTCGTAAATCTGCGGTTCGATTGCAGGGCCGGTGCCGGCCGTTCGGTAGATTTCGGCAGTTCCAGACCAGAATAGCTGTGCGTGGGGATGTTCCGGCCATTTCAGGGATTATCCGCGACTCTTTCCGTGATGTTGCCGAGGCCTTCAACGGGCTGAGGAAGACGTCGCTAGCGCGCCGAATCCTCATCCGTAGCGCCAAATGCGAGACGGCGGCTTTTCAACGCTTCCGCTCAGCGAGAACATCGGGTATCGCGCTGCTGTCTACATCGAGGAGTACGGGCTGTCGCACGGGTTGCGAGCCGGAGGTGCGATTGTCGCCGCCACAGCCGCGGAGCACAGTCTGGTCCTATGCACGAGCAACGCCAAGCACTTCGGCGTGATCAGGGACTTGGAAACGCGAGTCTTCAAACCGTGACCCAGGGCGTTGACAATCCACGCCCGGCTGGCGCACACTGACGGATGTGGATCAAGTCTTGTCCAGATTGCGCATCCGTCGGGCGCGATCGCGCGAGCAACTGGCCGTGCGCCAGAAGCGGGCGCGCCGGTTTCTCGACAGCGAAGGCTTGCGCAACTGTGCCGGCGCGGTGGCGCTGGCGCTGGGACTGTGGCTGATGCTGCCGTCCGGCGGCTTGTTCGCCTGGGATGCTTTACTGGCCAAAGCGACGGTTCTGGTGGTGATCGGCTTTGGTGGGCAATTGCTGATCCGCGTGGCCGCGGCCGAGAGAGAGGCGGGCAGCGTCGTCTGGCTGCTGATGCTGTGCATGGCATTGCTGTCGCTGCTGACGGTGCGCGCGGTGGCGTGGCTGCCGGGCACGTACCCGCAGGACTGGCTGGGACCCCACGCCATGCTCTTCTACGCGCCGCACGCTTTTGCGCCGCTGCTGGTGGCGATGCTCTACGGCGGGCAGTTGGCGATGGTCATTGGCCTGATTGCCGGTGTGGCGCTGGCGATGAGTGCCGAGGGCAGCCTGGGAGTCCTGCTGCTGTCGCTGTGCGCCTCGGCGGTGGCAGCGCGCGAGGCCCCGCGGCTGCGGCATCGCATGCAGATCCTGCGCGCACTGGCGCGTATCGCGTTGTGGCAGACGCCGATCGTGTTGGTGATTGCGGTGCTGTCGGCGCATCGCGAGAGTCTCCTGACGGTGGCGCTGCAACTGGCGGCGCTTTACCTGATGCTGCTGCTCTCGGGCATGGCGGTGATCTGGGTGTTGCCGCTGGCGGAACGCGCCACCGGACGCACCAGTCAGATCACGCTGAACTATTTTGCGGATCTGGGTCATCCGCTGCTGCATCGCATGGCGCTGGAAGCGCCCGGCACCTATCACCATTCGATGGTGGTGGCCGATCTGGCGCAGACGGCGGCTGAAGCGGTCGGCGCCAACGGCCTGCTGGCGCGGGTCGGCGGCTACTACCACGACATCGGCAAGCTCAGCCGGCCGGAGTTCTACATGGAGAACCAGCTCTGTGCCGGCAGTCCCCACGATGCGCTGCCTCCCAACATCAGCCGCATGATCATCGTCAATCATGTCAAGGAAGGCATTTGTCTCGGACGCCTGCACCGGTTGCCCCCGCCGCTGATGCACATGATTGCCCGGCACCACGGCACGAGCGTGATCCGCTGGTTCCACCACAAGGCGATGACCCAAGCGGCCGGACAAACCGATGAGCGCGCGACCGAGGCTGAAGAGAGTCACTACCGCTACGCGGGTCCGCTGCCCGAGAGCAAGGAAGCCACCATCGTGGCGCTGGCCGACGCGATTGAAGCGGCGTCGCGCTCGCTCGAGAAGGTAACGCCGGCCCGTATCGAGAGCCTGGTCGCGTCGGTGGTGGAAGCCAAGTGGCTGGACGGTCAGTTCGATCGCAGCGAGCTATCCAACGCCGAGTTGTGCGCGGTGCGCAAGTCCTTCGTTTTTACGCTGACGCATCTGTTGCACTCGCGCCTGGCCTACCCGCTTGATGACCAGAATCGAGATACAGAACCGGCAACGGAAGTTCCGGACGAACCGGCGGTACCTTCGTGACCTCGCGGGGCGGTTGCTCGCGCTGGCGGCGCGCGATGGCGCTTGCGGGCCATGGCGCGAGCTGGTCCTGGTGCTGGTTGACGACGCCGTTTGCGCGAAGATCAATGTCGCCGCGCTGGGACACGCGGGCGCGACCGATGTGATCACCATGACCTACCCGTCTGTGCCTGGCGAGTCACCCGGCGACTCCGCCGAGTTGGTGCTCAATCTCGAACGCGCCTGGCTGCTTGGCGGCAATGTGCGAGACAGCAGTCAAGAACTGGCCCTGTATCTGGCGCACGGGTGCGATCATCTGTGCGGCCGCGATGACGCTACACCCGCCGCGCGCCGTGCCATGCGCCGCCGCGAATTGCGCTGGCTTGGCGAGCTTGATGTGCCGGCGCTATTTGCGCCGTGCGCCTGATCGCGGAAGCGACAATGCGGGCGATTAGATCGTCATAGGCGATGCCGTGCAGGCGGCAGAGGATGGGCAGGTCCGAGTGGGTTGGATTCAGTCCCGCCAGCGGGTTAACCTCAATGAAGTTTGGCCGCCCCGCCGCGTCGCAGCGGATGTCCACCCGGCCGGCGTCGCGGCAACCCAGCACGCGCCAGGCGGCCAGCGCCAGTTCGGCGGCCTTGCGTCCGGTGGTGTCGGTCGGCACGGAGTAGGTGACACGGGTCTCGTAATCGGCTTTGGTCTCGTATGAGTAGATGTCGGAAGTCTCCGTCGGACGCGTGAAATTGACCTCAATCACGCCGAGCGCCTCAGCCGCGGCGCCGTCTCCGGCCAAGCCGACTGTGAACTCGCGTCCCGGCAGGAAGGTCTCGGCCAGGACGGTCTGCCGGAAGCGCGACAACAGTTCCAGCGCCACCGTGCGCAGTTCCGCGGGCGTGGTGACGCGCGAGCGCGCGGAGATGCCCTTGCCGGTGCCTTCGGCCACGGGCTTCAGAAAGATCGGGTAGGGCAGGGCGATCGCGGCGATGTCGTCCGGCGCGCGAATCTCCTGGAAAGGCGCCGTGGCCAGGCCCGCCGCGCTCACGATCGTCTTGGTGATCGCCTTGTCGAGCGTCAGCGCCAGCACGACCGGATCGGAAAAGGTATAGGGAATGCGGTAGGCATCAAGCAGCGCCGGCACCAGCGCTTCCCGTCCGCGGCCGTACAATCCTTCGGCAATGTTGAATACCAGGTCCCAGCGCTCGCCCGCCGCCAGCGCCTTGACCAGTTGCGCGGCCGAGCCGATGCGAACGGTGCTGTGCCCGAGCTTGCGGATAGCCTGCTCGATGCCGGCGATCGTATCCGGCTTGTCCATCTCGGCGGTCTCTTCGAGCGAATGACCTGCCGCAAGGTAGTCGTCGCGCAAATCGTACGTCAGGCCGACGCGATAAGCTTTTGAATGCATGGGCAGTACAATAGTGAATCGCGCGGAGCCGCTCAAATGGAAACGAAAACGGAAACGCTCTGAAATGGGTCAGAAGCTGTGAAATAATCTCTGTGGCCGTGCGGCGATCGTGGAGCGCATGGGGCGGCCGGCCGATTGGCCGTTTTTTTCGGTACCGCAGACGTGCCGGCGCCGGATGGGCGAGCTAGACGCTGCGGGAAGTCATGCCGCAGGGGCGGCCGAGAGCCTACACACCCATACTGGCACGATGCCGGGGCTTTCAGGCGACCGGGACCGCCATCAGGCCGGGGTGCCAGCGCAGCCGGAACCACTGCTGGACGTTGAAGGTCAGCGCGGCCCAGAAAGCCTCGGCCGTCGCCTTCAGAAGACCCCGCACGTGGAACTGCCGCAGGCCGATCTTGGACTTGATCCAGGCGTTGGGGAACTCTGCGAGTGCGCTGCGGGTGCGGTAGATCCGTTTCGCGTCCGCGCCGCGCATCTTTTCTCGGAAGGCGGCCACGCGCGGATCCTCGACCATGCGGGTGATGCGACGGCCGTGCGAGGCGTTCCCGGGGCAGCATTGCGGCCGGTGGGGACAGGCGCGGCAGTGTTCGAAGGACGCCCGGTAGCTGTGGCGTGTGACGCCCTGCCGGTACTCCCGCCCGTCATGGGCGAGCGTCCGCCCCGCGGGGCACCGGTAGACGTCGGCGGACGCGTCGTAAGCGAAGGCCTGCGGATAGAAGGCTTCCGAGATCCCGTTGCGGCGCAACTGCCCTTCCGCCTGGCCGGCGTGGTCTGGCAGGTTGCCGAAGAACTTCACGCCCTTCTGTTCCATCGCCAGCACATTCTCCCGGTTGGTGAAGCCGCCGTCGGCGACGACCTCGGCGGGCGTCCGGCCCGTGGCCGCCTCCACCCGCCCGACCGCCGGCACCAGCTCGCCGTAGTCGTTGCACGACTGGCTCACGCCAACCCCCACGACGATGCCGTGCTGCGCATCCTCCGAAAGCTGCACGTTGTAGGACGGCGCATAGCCCCCGTCGCCCTGCTTCATGATCCGGGCGTCCGGATCGGTCTCGCTGACCCGTGGCTCAGGCTGGCCGGCGGACGACCCGGCCTGCAGACCGGAGAGGAGCTCCGCAGCCGCCTCCAGCCGCCTGGCCCGCTGCTTCGCCGCCGCACGCCGTGCCGCACGCTCCCGGGTCTCGTCCGCCAGCGGATCGCCCATCGCCTCCACCTGTGCGCGGGCCGCCGACAGATGCTCACGGATGCGTTTCTCCCGGCGAAAGCTCCCGGACGACGCGCAGGCGCGAATCTTCGTGCCATCGTGCGTGATCCGCTGCAGCACGACCAGCCCTTCGGCGCTGAGCACCCCCAGCAGCTGCACAAACAGCTCCTCCACATCCCGCCGCCGTGTCCGGAAGTCCGCCAGGGTGTGGTAGTTGACCGTCTCCAGACCGGCAAGCCACTGGAAGGCGGGATCAAACTCCATCTGCCGCGCAATCGCACGCGCCGAGCCGATGCCCCGGGTGTAGGCATAGACCCAGATGCAGGCCAGCAGCCGCGGATCCCACGCCGGGCGTCCCGCGCACCCATCCACCGCCTTCACGCTCTCCACATAAAGCGACCAGTCCAGTCTCCCGCTCAGTTCCCAGATGGCCCGGACCACATGGTCCGGCTCCACCAGACGATCCACGTCCAACGTCCGAAACTGCATCTGGCAACGGTCGATGGTCCGAAACCGCGCGCTCCCGCGCGCTTCCGGAGTCCCCTCAGGCGCGGGCGACGCGGGCACGTCCAGCAGCATCCCCTGACCCTCCTGCTCACTCATGGCGGCCCCTCTCAGGATCCGCGCGACGACGCCGGATCTCGAAGGTCCACCGGTCACGCACAACCCATTCGAGCCTCTCGCCCTTCTTCAGTTCCAGCGCCGCAGCCAGCGGCGCCGGGCAGATCAGATAGTATTGCCGGTTGGAACCACCGCGACGAATCACTTGAAGCTTGCTGATGTATCCCATGCTGACTCCTGACGGCTGCGGATGCGCATATAATAGCGGTATAGCTAGTTCCTGTCACGCCCCGTTCGCGCCCTGTAAAAAACAAAAACGGCAGGGCCGCCCCATGCGCTCCACGATCACCGCCCGGCCACAGAGATTATTTCACAGCTTCTCAGTGAGATGGGGGCGCGAGCGGAGTGCATGTGAGCGTGAGAGACCTGTAACTGCGTCTGACTCCGTGAGAAAGCACTCCGGACCAGAGCCAAGGGTGTCGGCGCTGCCCGTCAGCGTCCCGGCGGCGGCTCCTGACCCGGACGAAGCACCCGCGTCCCGCCGCCGGGGGCAAGCGCGGCACGGATCGGGGTTACCGGAAAACGGCGCGTCAGCATGGGTCGGATGCAAGGAAGCGGGGGCGGCGCCAACCTCGCGGTTGCGCCGCCCTCGGTGACGCCGCAGCCGGCCCATGATCACGTGCCGGCTTTCCGGCCCGATCCGCGCCGCTTCCGTGCTACGCCGCCACGCCCCCATAGCACGGTCCGCAAATCGCTCCTGCTCACATTCACTCCACTCGCACCCCTATCTCACCGAGAAGCTGTGAAATAATCGTTTGAGCGCGGGAGGGAAGGATCCCGACCATCACAAATACAGGAAGAATGACGCATCCTTGACCACTGGAGGGCGCGGTTACACCCGCCCCGCCGATTTTTTCACAGCTTCCGACCCATTACAACACTCTCCTGTCGGAAACGCTCTCCTTGACGCCGCCGTCCACCCTCGGCTACCCTACACGCAGTATGAACCGGCGCGATTTTCTTAAAGGCGCGGCCCTGACCGGGCTGGCCGCTACGTTCAAGCTGCATGCGGGCGTGAGCCTGATGTCCCAGGCAACCAACGCCGCCGCCGGTGGCGCGACCGGCTGCGATCTGGTGGCCGTGATGGGCGGTGCGCCGGGCGTCATGTTCGGCAATGCCATCGCGGAGATGGGCGGCCTGGGCAGGTTTGTGAAGAAGGGACAGAAAGTCTGCATCAAGCCCAATATCGGATGGGACCGCACGCCCGAACTGGCCGGCAACACCAATCCCGAACTGGTGGCCGAGATAGTTCGCCAGTGTTTCCAGGCCGGTGCCGCGGAAGTCACCGTGTTCGACCACTGCTGCGACCAGTGGCGGAACTGCTACCGGAACAGCGGCATCGAGGCGGCGGCCAAGGCCGCCGGCGCCACGGTGGTGCCCGGCCACGAAGAGACCTATTACCGAGAGATCGCGCTGCCGCGCGGCGTCAGCCTGAAGTCCGCCAAGGTGCATTCGGCCATACTCGATTGCGATGCCTGGATCAACGTGCCCATCCTCAAGAACCACGGCGGGGCACAGATGACCATCGCGATGAAAAACCTGATGGGCATTGTCTGGGACCGGGGCACGTTCCATCGCAACGACCTGCAACAGTGCATCGCCGACATCTGCACACTGGACAAGGCCCCCTGCCTGAACGTGGTGGACGCCTATCGCGTGCTCAAGGCCAACGGCCCCAGGGGCCGGTCGGAAGCCGACGTCGTCACCGCCAAAGCGCTCTTCCTTTCGCCGGATATCGTCGCCGTGGATACCGCCGCGACCAAGTTCTTCGGACAACTGGCGACCATGCCGCTGGAAAACGTGAAACACATCGCGCACGCCGAGCGGCTCAGACTCGGGACCATGGATCTCAACCGGCTCAACGTCAAGAAGATCAACCTGTGATGCTGAAACGGATACGCGTAATCGCCGCTGCCCTGACCTTCTCCCTGGTTTCGTTTGCCTTCATTGATTTTGCCGGACTCTATCCGGTCGAACGCTTCAACCTGGCCGGCATCCAGCTCATTCCGGCGTTGTTGGCGTCCTGCACCGGCGCGGCTTTGCTTCTGCTGGTGCTGACCCTGTTGGCGGGTCGGGTCTATTGTTCGTGCATCTGCCCGCTGGGTGTCTTTCAGGACCTCGTTTCCCGCGTGGCGCGACACCTGGCCGGCGCGCGCGCCTACGCCTTCCGTCCCGAACGCAAGCTTGTCCGGTACGGCGTTCCGGTCGTGGTGCTGGTCGCCTGCCTGTCCGGGTTTGCCCTGCCGCTCAGTCTGCTGGAGCCCTACGGGGCCTTCGGGCGCATGGCCACCCACCTGCTCCGTCCGGTCTACTTGACGGGAAACAACGTGCTGGCGGCGTTCTTCAATCGCCTGGGCAACTTCACGCTCTACCATTCGGAAGTCTACCTGCTGAGCGCATCGTCCCTGCTGATAGCCGTGGCGACGCTGGGCGTTACCGGCCTTACCGCCTGGAGACACGGTCGGGCCTTCTGTAACGTCGTCTGTCCCGTTGGAACCATGCTTGGACTGCTTTCGCGGTTCGCGATCTTCCGCGTGCGTCTGGCCGAAGACAAGTGCAACCGCTGCGGACTCTGTGCCCGAGCCTGCAAGGCCTCCTGCATTGACGTCCGGAACGGCGTCGTGGACGCCGGCCGGTGCGTCGCTTGCTTCAACTGCCTGGAGGTTTGCCGACGGCATGCCATCCGCTATGCGGCAGGCGGGCGCGCGCAGGCTGCCGGCGGCGCGCGGGTGGCGACGGCCCGCGATGCGGCCGACTCGTGCGCGTCCGACACCGTGCGCGGGAATGCAGGATATTCGCGCCGCGGGTTTCTCTCCGCGCTGGGCGCCGGAGCGCTGGCCGCGGTGGTGTCGCTCGGCGCCAGGGGACGCGCCTTCGCCGCCCGCAAGGTCCGGGGCAGGACACACCCTCTGAGTCCGCCGGGATCGCAATCCGCGGCACGCCTGTCGCGCCACTGCACCGCTTGCCACCTGTGTGTGGCCAGGTGTCCCTCCAGGATTCTGAGGCCCGCCTGGCTCGATTACGGCCCCGGCGGCATGATGCAGCCGGTCATGGACTTCAGCCGCGGGTTCTGCAACTATGACTGCACCCTCTGCACCGAGATCTGCCCGAACGGCGCCCTGCGCCGCCTGAGCAGAGAAGAAAAACACCGTGTCCAAGTGGGACGCGCGGTGTTTCGCCGGGAGCGTTGCGTGGTTGTCACCGACGGGACGCACTGCGGCGCCTGCTCGGAACACTGTCCCACCCAGGCTGTCTCGATGGTGCCCTACAAGAACGGTTTGACGATTCCCTCGGTAGATGCCGACATCTGCGTGGGATGCGGCGGCTGCGAATACGCCTGTCCGGCCAGACCCGGCAAAGCCATCTATGTTGAGGGCAACCCGGTGCATCTGCGCGCGAAGAACTTCGAGCAAGAACCCGGAAGCGACGCCAGCCCCGGCGGCTTTGGATTCTGACGGAGTGCCTCCCATGCCAATCTATGAATTCTACTGCTCGGCCTGCCACACGGTGTTCAGCTTTCTGTCCAAACGCGTGGACACCGGCAGCACGCCGCCTTGTCCCAGATGCCGTCGCGCCTTGAGCCGCCAGGTGTCGCTCTTTGCCGCCGCGCGCGGCGGCAAGGAGAGCGACGCCGCCGGCGCGGACGACGGTTTGCCGGTGGACGATGCCAGGCTCGAACGGGCCATGGAGAGCATGGCGGGACAGATCGAGGGACTGGACGAGAACAACCCGCGGCAGGCGGCGCAGGCGATGCGTCAACTCGCGGCCGCCAGCGGCCTGCGGCTGAACGCCACCGTCAACGAAGCGCTGTCGCGCATGGAAGCAGGCGAGGATCCGGAAGCGATCGAGCAGGAGTATGGCGACGCGCTGGAGGCGGATAATCCGTTCGAGACGGATGGCGCCGGCCGGCAGGTGCGCGGAGCGCGCCGCGCCGCGCCGGCGCGGGACAGCAGACTGTATGAGCTGTAGCGCGCTCAGACTGCTCGGCGGCGCAGCCGGCCTCTGGCTGGGCGTGACCGCTCACGCCGGCCCGGACCGGATCTTCTGGTCGGACGACCGCGTCTGGGAGGGCGCCGTCAGTTTGTCCGGGGCGGGGGACTTGCGCCTGCATGACGGCACGCGCCTGCGAAACTGGCCGCTAGGCGAAATCGCCAGCCTCGACTGGCATCCCGTGACGCAACGCCTGGAGCGCGCCTGGCGCTTCGTCGAGGCGGGACAGACCGCGAAGGAATACAGCGGTGGTGTCTATCCGACGATCGAGCTCGGCAGTGTCGTGACGTTGCGCGACGGGCGCAGCGTACCGGGGCATCTGCTCACCACCGTGCTGTACCTGGAGCAGGACGGGACCACGCGCAAGGTCGTGGTCAAGACCAAACTACGTGGCCAGGAGGGGCAGGGGCCGCATGACATCGTCTATCCGACGCGCGTGGTGTTGGGCGGCGCTGCCGCGACGCGGCGGCAGCGGTGCCGCGTGCGGTTGGACGCGGCCGCCGGCTGGCGCGAGCCGGAGCTGGCCATGGTGGCGCGGCGTCCGGCGACGGCCGCCGCGGCGGTTGAGCGGCTGGACCGGGTGTCATTCGCCTGCGACGTTGAGGGCACGGAGCCGGTGTGGGCCGTGCGCGACGGCGCGCGGATCGTCGTGGGCTGGAACGATGCGGCCGGAAGCGGAGACCGCATTCGGGCGGCGGCGGCGGCCGGCGACGCGCGCGACTTTTTCGACGAACGCATCCTGCTGGGTGTGGCGACAAACTCGCTGCCGGAGACGGTTCTAACGTTGATGCTGCTGTCGCGCGCCGGGGCGACCACGCTGGAAGGCGCGAAGACCCAGCCGTGGCGGCTGGAGGTCTGGCGCTGGCGCTTCGCGCCGGATGGGCGCAATCAACTGGCGGCGCGCGCGGTCCTGTTCCGCGGACTGCGCGGTCGCGACGAGCCACTGCCCGTGATCGAACTTGAGCCAAGTTGGGAAGCTACGGAACTGCCGGCTGAGCTGACACTCTCGCGGCCGGCGCCACGGGTTCCCGCATCCGGCGGAGCCTTGCCATGAAGACGCAGACTGACACGGGTAGCACGGGCAGAGTCAACGGCGCGCTGCTGCAGGGCCGCCTGGACACGGCCGTGTTGTCGTTGGCCGGGCCGATGTTTGCCAGCGCGCTGCTGCAGAACGCGCAGAGCCTGATAGACCTTTTCTGGGTCGGCAGGCTGGGGTCCAGCGCCGTGGCGGCGCTGGCGCTGGCTGGAACCGTGTTGATGGCGCTGTTTCCTTTGACCATGGGACTGGCTACCGGCACGGTAGCGCTGGTGTCGCGCGCCTTCGGGTCGGGCGACATGCGGCAGGCCTCGCGCTGGGCCGGGCAATCGCTGGCCGTGGCGTTGGTGGCGGGTCTGCTGCTGGGATTCGGCTGTCTGCCTTTCATTCGGCCGGCCTGCGAGTTGCTGAGCGGCGATCAGACGGTGGTGCGTCTGGCGGGCGACTACCTCCGGGTGATGATGTATGGCATGTTTAGCGGCATGCTGCTGTTTCTGGCCAGCAGTTCGCTGCAGGGCGCCGGCAACACCGTCGGCCCGATGTGCGGCATGTTGCTGGCGAACCTGTTGAATCTGGCGCTCGATCCGCTGTTCATCTTCGGCTGGGGCTGCGTTCCGGCCGGTGGCGTGGCCGGCGCCGCGTGGGCCACGGTGCTGTCCCAAGTCATCACCGGGGCGGCGATGATCGGCCTGCTGGCGGGCGGGCGCACGCGCTTGCGGCTGATGCCGGCCGACCTGTGGCCGCGGCTCGATGCCGCCTGTCGTCTGTTGCGGATTGGCGTGCCCAGCATGGCGCAGATGTTGTCGCGCAGCCTGATGAGCCTGGTGTTCTTCAAGATTGTGGCGCGCTATGGCACGGCGGTGGTGGCCGGGTACGGGATCGGCATGCGCTTCCACATGGTGCTGCTGATGCCCTGCTTCGTATTCGGCAACGCGGCGGCCACGCTGGTGGGGCAGAATCTTGGCGCCGGGCAACCGGCCCGCGCGCGGCGGGCCGCCTGGGTATCGGTTGCGTTGGTCACCATTCTAATGGCCGTTTCGGCGCTGTTGATGTGGTGGCTTGCCTCCGGCGCTGTGAGCCTCTTTGACCGCAATCCGGAGGTCGTGGCGATCGGCTCGGGCTACCTGCGCACGGTGACGCCGTTCTACATCTTTGCCGGCTTCTCGATTGTCCTGGATCGCGCGTTGAATGGCGCCGGCTGCACGCTCGCGACCATGATTTTCACCATGCTGACGCTCTGGGTCCTGCAAGTGCCGCTGGCGCTCTGGCTGGCGTCGCACGCAAGTCCTCCGGTGCAGGGCATCTGGTGGGCCATCTGCATCGCCACGACCGCGCACGCCGCGATGTCGGTGAGCTGGTTTGAGACCGGCCGCTGGCAGCGCGCGCGGGTCTGAAAAAAATAGTTGCGCCGCGGGGCGGAAATTTGCCCCGCATTCTCCTTCGTGTAGTAGAGGGTGGTCACACCGGCCGCCCCAAACGCACGAAAGGGAATGAACATGAGCGCACTCAACGTCAACCGCGTCTGCCTCGCCGGGCACCTGACGCGCGATCCGGTATTGCGAACGACCGCCTCGGGCACCGCCGTGACCGACATGCGGCTGGCGATCAACGACAGCTTCACGGCCAAGGACGGCAAGCCGGTCGAGCAGACCTGCTTTGTGGACGTAACCGCCTGGGCGAGGACCGCCGAGATCGCCCACCAGCACCTCCACAAAGGCGATCCGATGCTGGTTGAAGGCAGCTTGGTCTACGAGGAGTGGGAGACCGACAAAGGGGTGAAGCGTAACCAGTTGCGCGTGCGGGTGTCGCGGCTGCACTTTGTCGGCGGGCGGCGTAACGGCAATGACGCCGGGGCGCCCACCGCCGATAACGCCGCCCCCCCCGCCGCGGAAATGTCGGCAGACGCTCCGATGCCGTTCTAAATCCGCAAAGGAGGCGTTAACATGAATCCGCAAATTCCGTCAAACGAAACCGATGTGCCGCGCAACTACCCCGGGCGGCTGTGCTTCTATCACGCCAACGCCAACGGCAACGGCGCCGCGGTACGCTTCGAGTTGAAGACCGCGCAGGGCGAGCGGGAAGGATGCTTCTTCATGGTGTTCGCGCGTCAAAAAACGCTGCCGGAACGCAATGGCGGCAATGGCCGGCAGACGGCGACATTCGATTGGAATGGCAAAATCACGGTCAAGTTCGGCTTCAGCGACATCTGCAACCTGTTGCTGGTGCTGACGGGCAGATGCGAACAGGCCGGTGGCGGACGCGGCCTCTTTCACGACACCGCCGACGCGAACACCGTAATTGCGTTACGGCGCCAGCAGGAACCGGCGGGATATGCGCTGGAGGTCTCCCGCAAGCCGAAGCACGCCGGTGCGGAGGTCAGCCGCATGCGGGTGTTGCTGGCGGAAGCCGAAGCGCTCGGCTTGAAGTGCATCTTCGAGCAGGCGCTGCTGCCGATCGTCTTCTGGCCGCTGGGGAGGTCCGACTCCATGGGCACCGCGCCTTGTGGTCCGAGCGCGAAAGCATGAAGCACGGAAGCGTCTCGGCAGGCAGGCATCCGGCGCCAACATGCCGGACTTCATCGCCTGGTCCAGAACTGTTGTCGCCTCCCAGAATGATGCCTTGACATCATAAGGCGTGATGTTACTTTGCATCCCATGAGGACGACGCTCACTATTGAGGACGATGTTCTGGATCGTGCGAGAGCGCTGGCAGCAAGAGTACACAGCCATTTCCGGCGGGTTGTGAATGAAGCGCTTTACGCCGGACTGGAGGCGGTGGAGAAACCGGCACGAGCGCGGCCGTACCGTACCCATCCCCGCAAGCTGGGACTGAAGACGGGCATGAGACTGGACAACATCCAGGAGTTGATCGCACAGGTTGAAGGGGAGTCACATCGGTGATCCTGGTGGACGCGAACATCCTCCTGTACGCGGAGGACCTACTCAACCCGCGTCACGACGCGGCGCGTGTATGGTGGGACGCTGAGGAACACGGTTGCGGACTTGTCTCCACGGATTCGGATTTCTCCCGTTTCCCCGGCATCCGGTGGCGCAATCCAATTAGGTGAATAGGACTGGATGATGATCAAGGAGATACTGAAGGCCATTGGAATCGGAGGCGTCGCCATGGCTTGCTCATGCTCTCAGTCGCCACAACCGCCATATAAGGGCAAGTCAGCGGCACTGATCTACAACCTCCTGTTCTGCGACCGACTGGAGCTTTTCCAGAATCACAAGGGCGCGCAGGTGCGGCCATGGTCTGTCCTCTTTGCCGAAAAGCCGGACCTGGAAGAAGTCGCCAGCATTGCGTCGGATACGTCGCAGGAATCTCGTGTCCGAGTCCTCGCCTTCCATCTTCTGCGCAAGGCGCGTTGCGATGTGAAGCAGAAGGAACTACTCGGCACAATAGTTGAAGTCGGACTTCCTGAAGGACTGGACACTCTAGCCGTCTTCACCGACGGCGGTGCAAGGTATATCAACCACTCGGGCAAGATGGTCATGGCGGAGGGAACGCCGAATGTTTTCGACTCGGAGATCAAGCGGGTCCTTGCGGCATCCCAGCCAATCGTGGCCGCGATCGGACCCTGGGATAGGGAGCGGCTTCCGCCTCCACCTGACGGCACCATTCGTATGACCTTCCTTGTGTCGGATGGCCTCTACTTCGGCCAAGGGCCAATGGATGTGATGCAGGAGGATCCGATGGCGGCACCGCTCATCAATGCGGCAACGGCACTTCTCATGAAGATGGTTGAGAAGACGACAGACGGCCAACCGGCGGGTGGAGCGTACGTCTCTCCTTCGGCGGGCGAGACGTCCACTCACCCGTAACGATCCCGACTGAGGAAATGAAGATGCCACGAGTCCAAGCCATTGTGATACGAGGGACGAGAGTGCTGATGGTCAAGCACCGACAGGACGGACAGGAATGGTGGTGTCTGCCCGGCGGAGCACAAGAGCCGGATGAAACCCCGGCGCAGGGCGCACTCCGCGAATTGAGTGAGGAGTGCAATGTCCGCGGGACGGTCATCCGGCAGACTTCTCATGTAAGGTATTCTGCCGATGACGAAGCTCACTCCTTTCTCGTGGACATAGGAGATCAGCGTCCTTCGCTTGGATACGATCCCGAAGCGCGGATCGGTCACGAAGTCCTGGTCGATGTTCGTTGGATGCGGCTATGTGACATTCCGGAACGCGACCGCGTGTTCCTCTGGGCATCCGGTCTTCTCGGCACGGGATCGTTTCTTGCGGAAATCGAGAGTTGGGGAAACGATACCAGCTACCCGGACAAGAGATAGCCGGACAAGGCAGCGGAGGAGACGCGGTAAACCGCGCGACGGTCCTGCGTGGTCAAGTCCGTTCCGGCTGTCCGACACGCGGCCCAGTCAGCCCGGCCCAGCGGCGCATGCGAATGTCATATTGAGCCGATCCCGTGGTTGAGCGGTTTGACACGCGCCGGCGCAAACCGGTAGAATCTCTTCACTTTCTTCTACCGGACGCAATTCCATGGCCAGTGAAACCGCTTTTGTGCTCATCAATCCTTACACCATCCGCAAGTCGCGCACGGGTGGCGTGATCGGGCGTTACCTGGCGCGCACTGACCTCAAGCTGGCCGGCGCGCGCCTTTTTGGTCCATCCCGGGACCTCGCCTGCGCGTATGCGGGCTTTCTGCTTTCGTCCAATCCGGAAGATCCCGGCATGGGGCGGCTGGTTTCCGAGTATGTGCGCCAGAACTACGCCCCCGATCCGCAGTCGGGCCGCCCGCACCGCGTCATGATGCTGCTCTTTGAGGGTGAGGATGCGGTGCGCAAGATTCGCGAGGTCACCGGCAGCGCGCGCCTGCAGTGGGGTAGCGGTCAGACGGTGCGCGACACATATGGGGATTACATTGAGGATGCCGGCGGCCGCGTCACCTACTTCGAGCCGGCGGTGCTGATCGGCCCGTCGCTGGAAGTGGTCAACGAAACGCTCAGGATCTGGTGCCGCTACCTGCCCACTGATTCCGGCATCGTGCGCGGGGCGATGGACCTGCCCGGCGGCGACGATGTCGAGCAGACGCTGGTGCTGCTGAAGCCGGACAACTTCCGCATTCCGAGTCTGCGCGCCGGTAATATTCTGGGCCTGCTGTCGTGCGCGGGCCTGCGCATGGTGTGCGTCAAGAAATTCGCCATGAGCGTGGCGCAGGCCGAGGACTTCTATGGTCCAGTGCGGGACAGCCTGCGCAAGATCTTCCCGAATTTCGGGGTCGGTCGCGCGGCCCAGGCCTTGTCGCGCGAGTTCGGTTTTCCGGTGGACGAGGACTTGGTCAGGCCGCTGTGCGAGTCGCTGGCGCCCCGGTTCGCCGAGCGCGAGTTCGAGAACATCGTCGAGTTCATGGCCGGTTGCAGACCCGCGGCGTGCGCGCCTGCCTGTAAGCAGGATCCGGGCGCCAGCGAGTGCCTGGCGGTGGTCTACGAAGGCGTGGATGCGGTTCGCAAGATCCGCGACCTGCTGGGCGCGACCGACCCCAACAAGGCGCGGCCCGGTTCGGTGCGGCGCGAGTTCGGCACGAGCATCATGATCAACGCCGCTCATGCTTCCGACTCGACCGAGAATGCGCGGCGCGAGATGCGCATCATTGACGTGGCCAACCCCGAGCCCTTCCTAAGCGTGGCGCGGCGGCAGATGGATGCCTGAAAACGGCGGGCGGCGTCGCAATCCTGTCTCCAGGGCGAGTGGTGAAATTGGCAGACACGCAAGACTTAGGATCTTGTGGGGAAACCCTTGCGGGTTCGAGTCCCGCCTCGCCCACCAAACTTACCGCTCAGGCCAGCTTTTTGATCAGCCAGGCCATG
>JAQULY010000030.1:4648-22044 GCA_028718445.1 Kiritimatiellia bacterium | reverse complement strand
GAGACGGGTGCGCAGCACATAGAGGCCGTCGTCATCGGCCTCGGACTCGATCGCCTTGTCGTCCACCGTGCGCTCGAAGGTGAACCCTTCCACCAGCGAGCTGTCGGGCTCGACTTCCAGTTGCTCGACGTCCTCGACCTCAGTGATGGGATAAGTGAGTTCGCCAAGACTCAACGCCCATTGCGCCTGCTGGTATTCCCGCGCGGCGCGCATGACCGCCAGGCAGTTGGAGAGGCCGCCCAGCAACGTGACCATCCCAGCGCCTATGATCATCGCCGCCAGCAGCACCTCGATCAGCGTCATGCCCGACCGGGAGCCTGACCCCTGAACCCTGAACCCTGGATCCTCGTGCATACTTTCTCCCGCCGGTCTCCGCTACTCCTCACTGCGAACCTTGCCGGCGCCCGTCACATCGAAATCCACATCGAGCCATTCCTCTTCGTCCCGCATCACGCGCAGCCGGAAGGGGCGGCAGGTACCGTTGCTGCGGAAGACGATGCGTTTCTCGGCCGTCGCGCCGGCAGCGGCCTTTGGCGGCAGCGCCGCGTTCTGCTCAACTTCACCGGCTTCGTCGGCATAGCCGAGAAAGCGGAATCGCACCTCCTCGCAGAGGAACTCGGCGTTCAACTCGTCCGCGAAGTTTTTCGCGGTCACGGCGGCCGCCGGGCGGTTGCTGGCGGCGACGTCGTCCAAGCCGTTCCCGGCGTTCCCGGCGGCGGTCGGGGCGGACGTCGCCGTCTCCGGGGCATCGAGCACTTCGTCGCCGGAACTGACGATGGCGTTCTCGCCGCTGGCGGGCGCGGCCTCGACGCGCAGCCGTCCGCTGTCGAGGCCAATCGACAGCACGGTCTCGGCCTGGTGCAGCAGGGCCATGGTACGGGCGTAACGCGCCGCTTGGATGGTGGTCCGCGCCGCCGTCGCCAGGCGCGCACCCGACATGCCGGCGCCGAACTGCGGCACGATCACGGCCGTGAGGACGGCCAGGATGGCGATCACCATCAGGAGTTCGAGCAAGGTGAAACCGCGCGCGGCGCGCGCGGCGCTGGGCGCGGGAGTGGCCATCAGTTGGTCAGGTCGTCCTCGGTGGACATCTGCTCGTCCGGTCCGGCCGAACGGATTTCATACTCGAACTTGCCGAGCTTCTTGTACTGGAACGCTATGCCCCACGAATCCTTGAGCTGGTCCTTTTTCAGCAGGGCCGGCATCGTCTCGGTGGCCACGGTCAGCTCGTCGAGGCTTTCTGGATAGCGGCCGACCCGCACTTCGTAGGCCTGGATGGCGGTACCGATGGCCGAGATGCTGGTGCGTGTGGCATTGCGGCGCGCCCCCCCGCCTACGTCGGCGAAATTAACCACCACCACGGTCGCCAGAATGCCGATGATCGTCACGACCAGCAGCATTTCCACCAACGTGAAGCCCGCTCCGGCGTGACGGGGCTGTCTAATATGCTCCTTCATGACTTTTCTCCTGTGTAAGCGACTGATCGCGATTTCGGAATGCATATTCTATGCCGTTCCTCAGCCGTTGTCGAATGCCCGACGTTCGACACGCGACGCTCGACACGCGACACGCGATTGCGGCGACTTACGCGTTGCCCAGGCCGCTGGTGACCTTGAATACGGCGCTGAGAATGCTGATGGCCACGAAGCCGACCACCACGGCCACCAGCACGATCAGGATCGGCTCCAGCGCCGTGGTGAAGATCTTGATATTGCGGTCCAGTTCGTTCTCGTAGCGGCGCCCGATGTGCGCCAGCGCGCCCGGCATGTCGCCGGTCTGTTCGCCGATCGCCAGCATGTCGGTCATCATGCGCGGGAAGACCTTGCTCGCCGCCAGCGGTCCGGAGATGGACGTGCCGTCGGTAACGCGTTCGCGCGCATGGCGCACCTCCTCGGCAATGACCGTGTTGCCGACGGTCTCCTCGGTGATCTTCAGCGCCTGCAGCACGGTGACGCCGTTGGCCAGCAGGGTCTGCAGCGTGCGGGCGAAGTTGGCGAAGATGCCGTTGGCGACGATGCCCTTGACCAGCGGCATCTTCAGCTTGAGGCGGTCGTAAGCCAGACGCCCGCGCGGCGTGCGGATGTAGCGGTGGAGCAGCGCGCCGGCCAGAACGATGGCGACGAGCAGGAAGATGCCGTAGCGCTGCAACAGCTCGCTGATGCCGATCAGCAGGCGCGTGGAACGCGGCAGGGCGACGTTGATGTTCTTGAAGACGGCCATGAACTGCGGCACGATTTTGACCATGGCGACGATCACGGTCACGATGCCGAACAGCATGACGATCGCCGGGTAGGTAAGCGCCTGGATGATGCGCTCGCGGAGCGACATGATGCGCTCGTAGTGCTCGACCAGGCGCCCCAACACCTCCGCCAGCGCGCCGCTCGCTTCGCCGGCCCGCAGCATGTTGCGGTAGAGCGCCGGGAAGGTGCGGCTATGCGCGCCCACGGCGTCGGACAGCGCTTCGCCCTGGATGATGCGGTCGCGCAGGTCGGCGGAGATGCGCGCAGAGGCGGTGTCGCCGTGGCCGGCCAGGCAGTTGAGGGCGTTGCCGAGCGTCATGCCGGCCGCCAGCAGGTCGCTCAGTTCGGCGGTGAACAGCAGCACTTCGCGCGGGCGCATGCGGTCGCTGGCGCGCGTCAGCTTCCACCACGGACCGCGCGCGACGGGCGCCACGGCGGCCGCCTCGCTCACCGATACCGGCACGTGCCCCAGCCTCTCGACGGCCTGCATGGCACCACGCCTGTCGGCGGCTTCGACGCGCCCCTCGACGCGCTGGCCGGACTTGGAGAACGCAATGTAAGTGAAGGCCGGCATGGCGCGTTACGTGTTCTCCTCCGTCACCCGCAGCACCTCCTCCAGTGTGGTGACACCCTGCAGGATCTTGCGCCAGCCGTCGTCGCGCAAGGTGCGCATGCCTTCCTTGAGCGCCTGTTGGCGGATGTCGGTGGAAGAATGCCGGGCGATGACCAGCGACTCGATGGTATCAGTGACGTTCAGCAGCTCGAAGATGCCGCCGCGCCCGCGATAGCCGGTCTGACTGCAGAGTTCGCAACCGACCGGGAAGTAGACGGCTTGTTCCGCGCCCACACCGGCCGGCGGCTGAAGCTCGCCGAAGCGCGTCAGGTCGAGCGGCTCGGCGCGGCGGCAGTGCACGCAGAGGCGGCGCACAAGGCGTTGGGCCATCACTGCCGCCACGGCCGAGGCCACCAGGAACGGCTCGACGCCCATGTCAATCAAACGCACGAAGGCGCCGGCGGCGTCGTTGGTGTGCAGCGTGCTGAGCACCAGATGCCCGGTCAGCGAAGCATTAATGGCGATCTCGGCGGTCTC
Source organism: Kiritimatiellia bacterium (assembly GCA_028718445.1). GTDB lineage: Bacteria > Verrucomicrobiota > Kiritimatiellia > RFP12 > JAAYLN01 > JAQULY01. Next base: position 18,714 of record JAQULY010000030.1, on the reverse strand, counting down.
GGCATCGCGGATTTCGCCGACCATCACGATGTCCGGGTCCTGCCGCAGGAAGGAGCGCAGAATGCGCGAAAAGGTCAGACCGATGTCGCTCTTGACGGCCACCTGGTTGACGCCGGGCATCTCGTATTCGATCGGATCCTCGGCGGTCAGAATGCGCACGTCCATGCGGTTGATCTCGTGCAGGAAGGCGTAGAGTGAGGTGGACTTGCCCGAGCCCGTGGGACCGGTGACCAGCACGATCCCGTTGGGGCGGTGGATGACCTTCTCGATCAGCGTCTGGTCGTCCGGGTGCATGCCCAGTTCGCCCAGGCGCACGAAGTTTTCGCTCTTCTGCAGCAGTCGCAGGCTGACGCTCTCGCCATAGACCGTGGGCATGGTCGAGACACGGATGTCGATGTCCTGGCCGTTGACGCGGATGCCGATGCGCCCGTCCATGGGCATGCGCTTCTCGGCGATGTCGAGATTGGCCATGACCTTGAGGCGCGAGGTGATCGCGGCCTTGAGGCGGTTGAGTTGCGAAGGCACGTCCACCTTGTGCAGCAGGCCGTCAATCCGGTAGCGGATGCGCAGTTCCTGCTCCATGGGCTCGAAATGGATGTCGGTGGCGCCTTGGCGGTCGGCCTCGGCGATGATCTGGTTCACGAAGCGCACGATCGAGGCTTCCTGTCCCAGTTGGCTGAGGTCGGCCTTGGCCAGGTCGGCGTCGGCATCGGCGTCGAAGCGGCCGTCCGCCATCATCTTCTCGACCGTGTCGGCGCCGACGCCGTAGTACTTGCGCGACGCCTTCTCGATATCGTCGCGTGTGCTGAGCGTCAGGCGCACGGGGCCGCCGGCGGTCAGGCGCAGGCCATCCGCCATGCCGGTATTGAACGGGTCGGAGGTGGCTACCGTGAGCACGCCGCGTTCGAACTTGAGCGGCACGACGCGGTACTGGAAGACGGCGCGCGCCGGCAGCCGTTCGATGGCCGGCTTGTCCGGCTCGAGTTTGCCGAGAGGAGTGAAGCTCATGCCGACCAGCGGCGCGAGTTTGGCCAGGAAATCCTCCTCGCGCAAGCCGCCCAGGCGCACGGCCGCGCCTACCAACCCGCCTTCTTCGGTGCGGTCGGCTTCCATCACCTGGCGAATCAGCGCGTCGTCAAGCAGTCCGGTCCGGCTCAGCAGCGCGGCAAGGTGGGCTTCGTGGTTATTGGCCATAGGCGCTTGGAGCTTTCACAACGAGGCTGGCATCATAGCTTAATACGGGCCACATCCGCAACCTGTCGCGATAGTACTATCGCGACCCTATCGCGACCCTATCGCGATGACACCCGCGTAAGACGGGGTAAGAGGTCAGTGAGCCAGGGGCGCGAGAGGGGTGCATGTTAGCGCGATGGAATTGAAACTGCGCCTGACTCCGTGAGACAGCACGCCAAGCCACAAATCGAGGGTGTCTGGCGCTGCCCGTCAGCGTCCCGGCGGCGGCTCCTGAACCGGACGAAGTACCCAGGTCCCGCCGCCGGGGGCAAGCGCGGCGCGGATCGGGGTTACCGGAAAACGGCGCGTCAGCATGGGCCGGATGCAAGGAAGCGGGGCGGCGCCAACCTCGCGGTTGCGCCGCTCCCGGTGACGCCGCAGCCGGCCCATGATCACGCGCCGGCTTTCCGGCCCGATCCGCGCCGCTTCCGTGCTACGTTCCCATATCTTCATATCACACTCGACAAACCGCTCCTGCTCACATGCGCTCTACTCGCACCCCTGTCTCACTGACCTCTTACCGCACCCACCGCCAGCAATTCGGCCTCCAAAGCAGCGCTGGTGCGGACCAGATCGAAGTCGGACTCGATGGTGGCGCGCGCGTTCCGCGCCAGGCGGGCGCGCAGGGGCGCATCCGCCAGCAGCGCGCGTATCGAGGTTGCCAGGGCGGCGGGATCGTCTGGCGGCGCCAAGGCGCCGTTGACACCGTCACGAATGACTTCCGCCGCAGCGCCCGCCGACGTGGTCAACACCGGCGTGCCCAGCGCCATGGCTTCCAGCAGGACATTGGCGATGCCGTCGCGGTCGCCGCCGGCCGCGCGCCGGCTGGGCAGGACGAACAGCGCGGCCGTCTTCACTAGTTCTCGCAAAGCCGTCTGGTCCAGCCATCCGCGCATGGTCACGCGCCCGTTCAGTCCGCCCACAGCAACCTGACGCGTCAGGGCGTCTTGCTGCGAGCCGGTGCCGGCGATGTGAAGTTGTAGTGCCGCCGGCGCGCCGAGACTGGACGCGCAGGCGGCGATCAAGGTATCGAAACCCTTCTTGTGCTCCAGCCGTCCGGCCGCGACGATGGTCGTGGCGGACCGCTCTCCGGCGTGAAATGGATATTCCGCCAGCGGGACGCCATGTCGCACGCGCGCCACTTTGTCCGCCGGCAAGCCGGCCGATCGCACGGCCGCCGCGGCCGCTTCGGAACACGCCAGGACACGCGCCGCGCCCGACAGCCGCCGGCGCAGGGCCCGTGGCGACTGGGCGAAGACGTCCCAGGCGTGCACGGCGCATACCCATGGGCATCCGCACAGTTCGGCTGCCACCGCCGCCACGTCGGCGGTGGTCCAGGCGAAGTGGGCGAGGATCAGATCGGCGTCGCGGGCGCAGGCGCTGACTTGGGCGGCCAGACCGGCGCGCCGCAGCAGCGCCAGCGCCTGCCTCGGATGGGCCGCCAGCGCCAGCACGCGCCGCCACAGCGCGGCCGTCAGGCGGCGACGCATGGCGCCGGCCGGCACGGACGCGTGCAGGCTGAACGTGCGCACGCGCCAACCGCGCGCGCGCAGGGCCTCCAGGTCGCGGCGGACAAACGCTTCGGATGGCGCCGCATCGGGACCCGTTATAACGGCAAGGCTTTTGCTCAACGCAATCGGCTCCCCGTCAGCGTTGCCGGTAGAACAGGATGGCGCCCGCGGCAAGGAAGACCAGGTTGGGCAGCCACGCGCCCAGCCCCACCGGCATCATGTCTTTCTTGGAGCGCACCATGCAGACCTGCGTCATCGCGTAGAAGGCGAAGAAGAGGCCGATGGCCATCAGGACGCCCTTGAAAACGCTCTGCCGTCCCGAGGCCACGCCGGCCGGCACCGCGAACAGCGTGATGACCACACAGGCCCAGGGCGACGCCAGCCGCTGGTGGATGTCGTAACGCCTGGCCACCTTGATGCTGCGCGGCAGACGCGGGCGCGCCTTCACGTAACGGATCATGTCGCGCAGCGACAAAGCCTCCTGATCGCTGTCGAACTGGCGCACCTCGAGCAGGAAATCGCGCGGAGTCTCGCTGTACTGCGGCATGTCAATCTGCGAGCGCGCATTGAGCGCGTCCGGCTGGGTACGGCTCAGGTTGCCCGACTCGTCGTAATGCGTGAAGAAAGGCGAATAGAACCACCAGACGCCATCGAGATACTCGGCGCTGCGAGCGGTCAGGACGCTGCGCGGCACGCCGTCAGCCGAGGTCTCCGTGATTCTGACTCCGACCAGCCTGCTGGAGCGGTCCTGATCGAGACGGTTAACGCGCCAGACGCGCTGTTCGGCGTAATTGTTGTAGGGCACGTCGAGGCAGATCTGGCGCGTCCGCGGCTCGAACTTGTTCTTGGATATGCGGCGCGCCTCGCGGCTGGCCTCAGGCGCGTAGAACTCGCTGTTCAGGGCCGACAGTATCGCCAGCACCACGGAAGTCCACAACATCGGGGCCGCGATCGTCATGAAGCCCACGCCGCTGGCGCGCATGGCGGTGATCTCGCTGTGCCGCGCCAGTTGCCACATCGCGTAGAGACCGCCCAGCAGCAACGAGGCCGGCAGCAGCCACTGCACCAGCGCGGAGAGATACCCCACCATGTAGTTCACTACCATGGACCATGGCGGCCTCGCCGTCATGATGCGGTCAAACTGGCTGAAGAGGTCCACCACCAGGTAGACCAGCGTGAAGCCCAGCAGGCAGTAGGAGACCGGCTCCAGGAACTCCCGTAGAACGTGTCTGGTCAGAATGCGCATGCCAGTTCAGCCTCGCTTTGCCGCGACAGGTTGGTGGTCACATACTCGCGCACGGCCGCCTCCAGCGACAGGCAGCGGTGCCGGCAACCGGCCGCGCGCAGCTTCGCGAGTCCGGCTTCGGTGTGGTACTGGTATTGCTCGCGCAGGTGCGGCGGCATGTCAATGAACTCGATGCGCGGCGGCAGCTCCATGGCGGCGAAAATGGCGTGAGCCAGGTCCAGCCATGTGCGGGCCTGCCCGGTCCCGCAGTTGAAGAGGCCGGAGGCCTCGGGATGATCGTTGAAAAAGAGCGTCATGGCCACGGCGTCGCGCACGAAGATGAAGTCGCGCCGCTGTTCACCATCACGATAGTCGTCGCGGTACGAACGGAACAACTGCAGCCGTCCGGTGGCGCGTATCTGCCCATAGGCCTTGTGCACCACCGAACGCATCTCGCCTTTGTGTTCCTCATGCGGTCCGAAGACATTGAAGTACTTGAGTCCGGCGATGCGCTCCAGCCAGCCGGCGCGCCAGGCTAACAGGTCGAAATCGTGCTTGGACTGGCCGTAGGGGTTGAGCGGCCGCAGGGATGTCAGCAGCGCCGTATCGTCTGAATAGCCCTGCCGGCCGTCGCCATAGGTGGCCGCGCTGGAGGCGTAGATGAATCGCGTGCCGCGTGCCAGCGCCCAGGCGCACAACTCGCGCGTGCAGGCGGTGTTGTTGTCGGCCAGGTAGGCGGTGTCACGTTCGGTCGTGGCGCTGCAGGCGCCCAGGTGGAAGACGGTGTCCACGCGTTCCATGCGTCCGGACCGGACGGCCTCGCGCAGTTCCGCCTTGTCAAGGTAGCGGCGGTATTGCAGCCCTTCGAGGTGCCGGCGCTTGCGCGGATGGTTCAGGTGGTCGGCGATCACGATGTCGCGTTCGCCGCGCGCATTGAGCGCGGCCACCAGGTTGCTGCCGATCAGACCGGCGCCGCCAGTTACCATGAAAGCAGGCATTTGCCAGACTTCCCGACCTTACACATGAGTCAACGCGTCCCGCGCCGCGCGCCGACCGCTTCAGCCATAGCGCCGCTGCACGCGGGGTCCCAACGCGCACAGAATATCGTAAGCGTGCGTGCCCTTCAATCGCGCCCATTCGTCCGCGCCGATGGCCAGCGGTCCGGCGCCGCCGAGGCAGACGGCCTCGTCGCCCACGCCGGCATCGGGGCAATCTTCCAGCGACACGGTCATGTAGTCCATGGATAGTCGCCCCAGAACCGGGCAGGCCCGTCCGCGCACGAGCACGCAGCCGCGGTTGGAGAGAGCCAGCGGCAGACCGTCGGCATAGCCGGCGGCGACCGTGCCGACCAGCGTGTCGCGCGGCAACCGGCAAGTGCGGTTGTAGCCGATGGTGTGGCCTTCAGGCATGCGGCGCACCGCCGCGAGCCGCGCCTTGAGCGTGAACGCCTGACGCAGCCCGAGGCGGCGCCGCACGTCTTCAGCGCAAGCGCCGTACAGCGCGATGCCGGTGCGCACCAGGTTGAAGGGCGGCTGCGCCACGGCGGGAAAACTGCCGGTGGCGTCGCTGTTGCCGATGTGCCGGTAGTCGAAGACGATGCCATCGCGCGCCAGCGCTTCGATCAGTCCCTGCAGCGCGGCAATCTGCTCCGCGACGGACGCGCCGCCTTCGCGGGTGGAAACAGGAAAATGCGAGCAGATGCCTTCGCAGACGAGGCCCGGCATGCGCCAGGCGGCGCGGATGGTCTCGGACGCGACGGCCAGCGGGATGCCCAGTCGACCCATGCCGGTATCCACCTTGAAATGACCGCGCGCCACGCGGCCCTGGCGCACGGCCTCGGCGCCGATCAGCCGCGCAGTTGCGAGATCGGTCAACGGGAACACGACATCGTGACGCACCAGTTCGGGAATCTCGTCGGGCAGGACCGCGCTCAAGACCTGCACCGGCAATCCCAGCGGCTTCAGTTCGAGCGCTTCCTGGAGACAGGCAACGCCCAGGCGCGCCACGCCCTCTTCCGCCAGCGCGCGCGCGACCGGCACACAGCCCAGACCATAGGCATTGGCTTTGACCACCGCCATGACCCGCGCCGGCGCCGCCGCCGCGGCGATGCGGCGGAAGTTCTCGCGCAGCGCGGCGAGGTCAATCTCGACCCACACCCGCGGTTGTGAAGGCTGCTCCATGACGTACGCGCCCCGATCGGTCCGGCGAGCCTACTTGGCTGCGGGCTTGGCGGGTTTGGCCTCGGGATTGGCTGGGGCGGGCGCGGCTTCGGCTTTGAGCGCGGCCAGTTTCTTGAGGTCTAGTTTCCCGATGACGGCCTTGAGCGTCTCGAAGCTGACGCCATGACCGCTGATTTCGACGCTGATGCGATCGCCCGCGATCAGCTTGATGCTGCCGCTGCGGTTGTCGCCGTCGTACTCTTCCTCGGCTTTGAAGTCCTGATAGGTGGCGGTACGCCGGAAACCGTTCTCGGTTTCTTCATCCACGTCCTGCGCCATCATGGCGGCCTTGGCCAAGGCATTCAGACCGCTGATGTCCTGGAACTGGATGCTCAGTTCACCGTCACCTTCGAGTTGCGCGAACTCGGCCTTGGCGGTGTTGATGCGGAAACCCAGGGAGGCGTTGCTCTCCGAAGAGATCTTGGTGCGCTTGAAGCCCGCGAGGCCGTCCTTCTCAGGCAGCAGGGCTCGCATGGCCTTGGGGTCAACGGCGACGCCGGAGGCGGCATTCTTCTCGGCCATCGTTCCCAGCGCCTGCATGGCGGCAGCCATGGCGGCGGCGGGGTCGGCCGGTGCCTCGGCGCGCAGGCGCACGCCTCCGAGCACGGCAATTGCGGCGGATAGCAGGAGGATAGTGTTCTTCATGGCGGTTACTCCCTATGGCAACACGTGGATCACTTCAGGTTTTCAAACGATAGTCTGAGACAGGTTTCAGTCTTTTCGCCTGGGGCCAGGTGGCGCAGCAGACCGCGTTTGGCGATGTTGACCTGTCCCTCGGGATAGCAGTTGGCCGGCTCCAGCCCCAGGACGTACTCGCCCTGCCCCATCATCCTCCATTGGATCAGATAGGGAAGTTCCGCCAAGCGGTAACTCACGCGCAAGGCTATGCCCAGTTTGGGGTTGGCCAGGCGCGCGCTGGCCAAGCCTTGCGCATCCGGCGGCAGGGAGTGATAGAAGACCCGCTCGGCATAGCCGGGAACCGGGGCGCTGAACTGCGACCATTCGCGCACGCCCGTGGCGGCGTGGTCGTCGCGCGGCACAACCTCGTGCGGCGACATCTCGATGGTCGCGCCTTCATCCACCAGCGGCCACCCCAAGTTCAGATGGTACAACAACATGAACGGCGAAGGGCGAAATCCCCGGTTCTCGACCACGTCGCGCACGGTAATGCAGTTCTCGCCATATGCGGTCGAAAGCTCACGCGCAAGCGTCAGGTTCTCTCCGAAGACCCGGCTCTGCCGCACGCACCCGCGGATGGTGAGCCTGTAGGTGTCCTGCGACCACTCGGACGCGGTGTTCACGTCCTCGGCTATGAGGTGACTCAGTCTGCCGTGCAGACCGTGCGCCTCGCCGTCAGCCGTGCAGGGGCTGCCCACGTTCGTCAGACCGCATCCCGTGAGCAGCCCGCCGCCAAACGTGCGCAGCCATCCCAGGCCCGACTCGTTGTAGAATTGCGGGGCGGCTTCTCCGCCAGCCGCGATCCAGGCTATCGGAATGCCCTTGAAATACGCCTGTCCAATATCGAGGGCGCGATCGGGATAGACGGTAAACGCCAGGCCGCTGCCGTTGTTGACTTCGAGCGCGCGCATGCCGCGGCCCATGCCGTCATCCGCGACCAGCCGCCGGATCGAAGCCAATTGCGCCATCCGTCCCACACGAGGAGAAAGGTACTTATGGTCGTGTGCTTTCATGGCCGTAATATAACATGCGCAGCACGCTGCTGCACGTCGCATCTGGGCCTGAACCGCAGGGCGCGGTGGGTACGAGTCAAGCTGGTGTGAATCAAGTTAGCTGACTCGCGGATTTGTCAAGTTCCTCCACATGAATTGCCTAGGAATTTGCCTAGGAATTTGCCTATGGACATTCCGCACCAACCTGATTAGTATAAATCTTTTATTGATATTCATTTCCAAAAAGGGATTCATAGATATGAGTATGATGAAAGAATTCAAGACCTTCGCCATGCGCGGCAATGTGATGGACATGGCGGTTGGTATCATCATTGGCGGCGCCTTCGGCAAGATCGTATCGTCGCTGGTGGCGGATGTGATCATGCCGCCGATCGGGCTGCTGCTGGGCAAAGTGAACTTCAGCGATCTGGCGGTGACGTTGAAGCCCGCCGTCGAGAAGAGCGACACGGCCGAGGCCATCGCCGCCGTGACCCTGAATTACGGCAAGTTCGTGCAGACCGTAGTGGACTTCGTGATCGTGGCCTTTGCCATCTTCTTAATGGTCAAGATCATGAACAGCCTCAAGAAGAAGGAAGAGGCCGCTCCGGCCGCGCCGCCGCCTCCCACCATGCAGGAGATGTTGCTGACCGAAATCCGTGACTTGCTCAAGAAGTAGTAACTGAGGAAAACGCACGACATGAAGTTGAATAGCATGCTGCTCTGCGGCGCCGCCGCACTGTTGACGCTCTCCGCCGGAGCGCAGGAGAAAACCAAGTTCGAGACCACCGCCAGCCTGGGCGCCACCCTTACCGACGGCAATAGCGAGACCATGAGCGCCAATGCCAGTCTGGTGACGACCGGCGAAAAGGAGGGACTGGGCTCGTACCGCGCCGGCGCCGAGGGCAACTACGGCGAGAACACGGTGCGGACAACGGACGCGGACGGCAACGTGACCGAAACGGACGAGACCACCGTCGAAAACGCCAAGGTGTTCGGCAACGTCAAGAAGACGCTCACCGCCAGAACGTTCGCCTATGTTGACGGGTCGGTACTCTACGATGACATGGCGCAGATTGACTATCGCGCTATCGTCGGCCCCGGTCTTGGCCTCTACCTGCTGAAGAACGCCGCCACCGCGCTGAGCGTCGAAGCGGGTGTCGCTTATGTCTGGGAAGAGGTGGCCGATCTGGAGGACGACTATACCGCCCTGCGTCTGGCCGAACGCTTCGAGCACAAGCTCAGCGATACCGCCAAGGTCTGGCAGTCGGCCGAATACCTGCCCCAGATTGACGAATTCGACAACTACCTGATGCTTGCCGAAGTCGGAGTCGAAGCGGCCCTGAACTCCACGTTGAACCTGCGCCTGGTGCTGCAGGACAAGTATGACAGCCAGCCCGGCGACAACCTGGAGCGCAACGACCTGACCTTCATCGCCGGCGTCAGCGTCAAACTGTAGATCGAGATGCCCTACCGGGTCAGCAAGAAGATTGAGATAGACAGCGCTCACCTGCTGTCCAAACATGCCGGTGAGTGCCGTTTTCCGCATGGGCACACGCGCCAGATCGAGGTGGTGCTGGAGTCCGACCGTCTGGCCGCCAACGACATGGTCTGCGATTTTGCGCGACTCAAGGCGGCGATGACCGCGTGCGTGGCGGACTGGGATCATGCTTTCTGCATGAACCGCGATGACCCGCGCTTTGCGCAACTGCAGAGTGCCTTCGGCTCGCACGTGACGGGATTCGCCGGCCGCGACCCCACCACCGAGGTGTTGGCCGAAGAACTCTACCGCAGGATCGAGGCGGAACTTCCCGGACTGGGCAATGGCGTGCGCTTGCGGCGCGTACGCGTCTGGGAGACGGCCTCTTGCTGGGCCGAATACGAGCCGGCCCGGCCATGAGGGCGGTGGTGCAGCGCGTTGCCGCAGCCGTGGTCAGCGTGGAGGACCGCGAAGTCGCGCGCATCGGCGCCGGCCTGCTGGTGCTGGTGAGCGTAGCGCCTCAGGACGGGCCTGACGAGGTGGCCTGGCTGGCGCGCAAGCTGCCGGGACTGCGCATATTCGCGGATGCTCAGGGGCAGATGAATCTCTCCGTCGAGGAGATTGGCGGCGGCATCATCGTGGTGTCGCAGTTCACGTTGCATGCCGACTGCCGCAAGGGCAACCGCCCCAGTTTCATCGGCGCAGCGGCGCCCGCGCACGCCGAACCACTCTATCTGGATCTGGTGCGGCAGTTGCGCGACAGGTTGGGCACGGAACGCGTCGGCGCCGGTGTCTTCGGCGCCCACATGCGGGTCTCCCTGCTGAATGACGGCCCGGTTACGCTGATCGTCGAGACGCCGACGACCAAGGGACCGGATTGCCCGAGTTGACCTTGGTGACGGGCCTGCCGGCACAACCATACAATGCGGACACGCGTGCACGAGCGCCGTCAATGGGGTCATTACGGTCATTCTTGTACTCCGCTCTGAGCGCCGCCCAGGAGGTTGAGCATGTCCGAACTTTTCGACAAGCATGGCGGTTTTCGCAGGCTGCATTCCTTCACGCTGGCTACAATCGTGCAGCTCGACACCTTGCGCTTTTGCCGCCGCTTTCTCACGTCCGACCCGCGTGAGACCGACAAGAAGTTTTACGACCCGAAGGGACGGCAGTATGACCAAATGACCCAGGCCGCACGTAGCGGACGCCAGAACATCATAGAGGGATCGGAGCGTTCCTCGACCTCCAAGGACACCGAGATGAAGCTCACCGACGTTGCTCGTGCGAGCCTGAGCGAGCTCCGTGGCGATTACGAGATCATCATTCTCGACCGTGGCGAACTGCCGTGGTCCGTGCATTCACCCGAGGCTCAGGCCGTCAACGCCATCTCGCTCGATGAAGCGTCGTTCACTGACGATTTGGTGCATGAGTCTGCCAAGCATGCGTTGACACAGCGCGAGAAGTACGCCCGATGGCTCGACGCGGATGAGGTTTGCGTGGTGGCCAACGCCATGCTCATCATCCTCGGGCGAGTTCTGAAAATGCTGAAGCGACAGATGGAGGCGCAGGGCCAGGCTTTCGAGGAGACTGGTGGCTTCAGCGAGCGCCTTATGGCCACGCGTATCGAAGCGCGGGAGAGGGCGAAGCCCCCGGCGCCCAACTGCCCACAGTGCGGACAACCCATGCGCCGGCGCAAGTCGGCGAAGGGCGACTTCTGGGGCTGCTCTGCCTATCCTGAATGCAAAGGTACAAGGCCGATGTGAGAAACATGACCGGACTGACCTGGTTGACCCCATTGTCAACAAGGTCAATTCGGTCAATTCGGTCACGCCGCCTCTGATCGCGCGACGGTTTCTATGTCCTCGCCCCGGCCACGCAACGCTTACGGTACCGCACCAGTACTGACCCCGGCTTGTCGCTAATCTCAACCGTCAGGTCAGTCAGCATGCGGCCGCGCATCGGTCGTTCGGGTGACTCGGCAAACGATTCCGACAGGCTCACCCAGTAGTCTGCGTTTTCGTCAATGCCTTTGAGCGCCGCCTTCACCGCTGTAAATGGACTTTCGTGCCGTCTCAGGAACACCGCGAATCCATCGCCTTCCTCGGGGCGATGGTACTGATAGGCGCACCAATCGTGGTAGGCGGCTGTCAACGGAACCTGGGGATAGAAGTCGCCCAGCATGTACGGCCGCAGACTCCGCAACTCCGCCAACGCCTGTTTCGCGTCCGCGGCCGGGAAGTCATCGTCCAGGATACTGCAGTAGATCACGACGCCCGTCGACATGGCGCTACGGAACGCATATGGGCTGAACGACCACACCGCCGCCTCATGCAACGGAACCCAGGGCGAGAGCCCTGCCGTCTGACATTGGTCCCCAATCTGGAGTCCCATTCCCCAGCTCGGTCCGCCGGCATCGGAGAAATCGCTCCGCCACAGGGGATACGACCGGCTGCACGTCTCCAGGTCGATCCGTCGGCCGCCCGAGGCGCAGTTGTCGATCGTCATTCCCGGATGGCGGCGCAGAAGTTCGTCCCACATCGCGTATAGGCCCTCAATGTGTTTGGCTTGCGTCCAGCCGATCCGATCCGGTGCGTCGGCGTGATTCCAATATGCCAGCGGTCCGAAATTGAAGTCCTGGCGGTACACATCCACTCCGCTCTCGACAATGATCTTGTCCATCTCATTGGTGATGTACTCGCGCGCTTCCGGTATCCCCAGATTCAGCAACGCGTTGTGCGGTTCTACCTCGACCGGCAATCGCAGCAAATACTCCGGGTGATCGGCGGCAATTTTCGTCTCCAATCGCACCCGCTCCGGTTCGAACCACAGGATGAATTTCATCCCGGCCTTGTGCGCGGCGTCACCAATCGGCTTTAACCCTTCAGGGAAGACCTCCTTCCGGATATTCCAGTTGCCTACTTCCTTCCACCATTCCTTCCCCGTACCATACCAACAGGCGTCAACCCAATAGGCCTCAAGCCCCAGCTCGGCCGCCTTCGCGAGGGCTTGCAGTTCGTTCTCCAGGGAGACCCGCTGGGTCTTGTGGTAGGAGGACATCGTCATGTGCGCGGTCGGTGGGACCGCCAGTTCTCCGTTGGGCCTGGGGGTGTAGTAGGCGAGCATGATCTTGCGCAACAGGTTGTTACCGACAATCCAGTCACTGCCCTGGTAGTTGATCGTCAGTATACGAGGCGTGCGGAAATGTTCACCGGGTTTCAGGAACAGATGGGTCCGGTCCATCCCCGCCCGGATGCTCACCTGATCGGCGGTCCGAACTAATCCGGCCTCCCATTGGCCGGTCCACCCAACGGCCAGAACCAACCCACCGTCCGCTGTGGCGAGGTTCATGAAGGGCATCTCGCCATCGGACGAGCGGCCGCCTTTCGGCCCAAGCCTGATCTCTTTAGCGCCATGGTTGATGGCATCTGTCCTGGGCACGAAATCGTCCATGGCGCACTCGCTGCCATGCGCGTGATGCAGCAACACTTGCGCCCCGGCCGGCACGGACCGTGCCCAGTCCAGCGCGTTGACTTCGGAAATGATCGGAGTGTCGCCTTGGCCGACGTTCCTGAACTCCAGTACCCAGTCTACGGCATCCATGGAGTCAAAGCGCCGCACGGAGGCGGTCACTTCCAGGTTGCTCGCGGCATCGGCAAAACTGAACGTCTCCGTATGCCCGCCCGGACTTGCCACACGCGACTCGCGCTTTCGCCATTTTCCCGGCAAGTCGTTCGAATGAGCGCCACCAAGCCGGAACGAAAACGGGGGTTTCTCCACATCGAACCTGAACGTCATCGTCGTGATCCCTCTTTCATAATGTCCGAATCGGTCGGCCGGATTCCATCCTCACTCCCTCGCCGAACGTAACAACGAACGTCGCTGAGGATTCGATGGCATACCAACCGCGCCCCTCCAGCCGATGCCCGCCCCGCAAGGCGATGCCCAGGGCTGCTGGCGGCAGACGCACCTCGGCCGTCACGCCGGAGGGAAGCCCCACGCTCATCTCGAAGGAGTCGGCCGTCTGCCGCCAATTGACGCCAATGGTTCCCTGCTCGATCTCCATGTGCCCGCGCGCCCAGCGGATGGAGTCGTCCAATTGCGGGTCGATCAGACAATGCCGATATCCTCCTTGCGGACCCGGCCGAATCCCTGTCAATCCCTCATACAGCAACGCGCCCGAGAAGGCCGCGAAAGCGTGCGCGCTGGAGCGGGCGTCTTCCGTCAGGTGCTCCCACAAAGAATCGCCGTGCAATGCCATCGGGCCGACCGCATCGCGCACATCCCGGTACAGCACCGCCGCGTCGCCCCGCTCGCGCGCATAGACCAGGCGCGGCCAGAGTCCGTACATCTCGCTGCGCGCCACATTGAAAAGTCGCGTATGATCGCGCCGTGAAATAGCGTCGATCCGCCAGTCTTGGACCACCTCCCATAGACGGTTGGCATGGGCCTCGTCCAGCACGCCCGACCAGAGCACCCACGCATTTGTAGTCTCGCTGCGGTTGGGCCTCGTGTCGGCAAAATTCCAGGCCTCGGGAGTCGCAAACGCCTCCCATTCGCCGTCCTTTCGCACGAACAGGTCGGGAACCAGACGTTCCACGCGAGGCCCATTCCGATTCACGTACGGAAGGATCAGGCGCTGGAGCGAGTCTCGCAGTCGTTCAGCCCGTTTCGCATAGCCGTCATCGCCGGTCACCTGGCGCAGCGACCCGAGGATGCGGAAGTAGGCCGCGTTCT
>JAQULY010000030.1:0-4638 GCA_028718445.1 Kiritimatiellia bacterium | reverse complement strand
ACCTGAATCCCCTGAGCGTGCGATTCCGTCCCCATGGTCACTCGTGACCAATCCAGCCAGTTGGTCGCGTTAGGGGGCGCTTCCAGCAGTCCCTCGTCGTTGATGTACCGGTCCACGTCACTAACCATGCGCGCGCAAGCGTCCAACAGCGCGGCCGGAACCGGCTTTCCGGTATACGTGGCATGCTCCAGGATCAACACCATGAATACCCAGGTGGCGTTGACCAGCATCAGGCCGCCGATGGTTGCCGAGGCCATGCACACCGTCGAGTTCACTGTGTTGGGCCAACCCTCGAAATGCCCGCGCTCGTCGAGGGCCATGTTCAGGATGGCATCCACCATGGCCGTGTTGCCGTAGAAAATCGTGCCGGCCGGCGCGGACCAACGCGCTTCCGCCGGGTAGATGGCCCTTTCATGCGAGGCGCAGTCCATATAGAAATCGGGAGCATTCAGCCGCACCGTGTTCTTGGCGGCCTCGACGATCCGGTTCAGCAACGGATCGGAACAGACAACATCCGCGCGCGTCGCCAAGGGGATCGAGGATAATTCCCGCGCCGCCACGCGCCGTACGACAACTTCCTGTCCCGTCGGCAGGTCGCGCGGCACCAGCGTCAGCCACCGGCAACTGTAGGGATGCGTGGATTGAAAACGCGCGACCCGTCCGTTACCGATCAAGGAACAGCCTGGGTTCAGCCCATAGGCTACGCGGTGCTGCTTCTCCCGCGGCGAGCCATCGGCGTCGTTCAGCCATTCCAGGTAGTTGATGTCGAGTCGCACGCCTTCCGGGATTTCGACATCCAGTTCATAGACACCGCTGACGGTCCCTCCGAAATCGAGCGTCAGGTAGGGCGCGCCCTCCGACGTTCCCTTCAGAATCGCGCTCCCCGGCGGAGCATCCAAAAGACTGCCGGCGTTCCGAACGGCATCGCCGCCGGATACGAATCGACCGCGTTCGAGATAGTCCGCGTGAGTCAACGACTCGGCCCCAGCCGGGACATGCATGACGCCATAGTCGGCGATCTTCCTGGTCACCTGCGTCCGCAAGGTAGGCAACGGTACCGGGCGATCCCGCAAAGGCGCCCCCTCGCCAACTGTCCCCTTTTCGGCAATGGCATCCCAACCGCTGTCGTCATAATCGGGTTGAACCCAACTCAGATCGATCCGCCGCAGATCGACCGCTTCGGCCGGATAGCCCTTTCCGCCATACCGAAATTGCGCGCCCTCCTGACTCCAGGCGCCCCACTGCCGGCAGCGCCACGTCGCATCGCTACGCCACACGAAGGGTTTCTTGCCAGCCACAACTTCCAGTTCAAGACAGAAACCCGGCGCCGCTCCGGCATATTCCCCATGGGGGCCTACGTACATCACCTCTACCGCCAGCGTATTCTGTCCTGATCGCAGACACTCCCGAACATCGATGCTGTCCACATAGAGATAGGCGGCAGGGCTGCGAGCCGGCCCGAGCATGATCAACTGCCCGTTGACATAGCATTTGTAGAGGGTGCAGGCCGCTATTCGAAGCGTCCCGGAACTCACGGGTGCGGACAATTTGACGTTGTGGCGATAACACGCATGGAACACGTTAGGTACTGGGTCAACCTTCATGCTGACCCAGCTTCTTCGCATGGTTTCCCAGCGATCGAACTCGACAATGGCCATATTCAGGCTTTCCCTATTTTTCAGCCGCCATGCCTTCGCGAATCAGTTCAGCCAACTGCGCCCGCTTGGCTTCCAGACGCTCGCGGTCCTTGGTCCAGTCGAAGACCGAGCCGACGATGTCGTCGTCCACCGCCAGGGCGCGCTCGATGCGCTGAAGCAATTCGGCGTTCCTGGACTTTCCCAGTGTGGCGGACAGTTTCTTCAGCAAGGCGAAGTATTCGTAGTCCTCCAATCCCTCGCGGATGTTGGCCAGCCGCATGCCGGGAACAATACCATAATCCGGGCCGGGGTAAACAAGCGTGCCGGAACCTCTGCAACCGCCATCCGACCATTCCGACGCCGGCCAGCGCGGTTGTGCCTTGGCGTTGACTTCGAGCACCTGGCTCAACATGTAGATGAGAAACCCGTCGAACTGATATTCCCATGCCATCCAGGATTGGATGCGAGTGGCGATATAGGGGCGATGGTATACGCAGAATGGAGAATACCCATCTTCCGTGTGCCGGGACTGATGCGATATTTTGCCGTTCGGATTCCGGCGCATTTCCACGCAACTGTAGAACCAGAGCTTCTCGCCACGCTTTTCGCGCCGCGCCCGCATGACCGCCATCGCCTGGGGGTCGTTGAGGACATCAATGTGAGGCGCCCAAACGTCAATCAAGCCAACGGCATTCCGGCCATCAATGGTTCTTGTCGGCCACACGGAGAAGTCGAACAACTTCAAGTCGGGAACGAGTTCGCGGAAGAAGGCATGATGATCCAACATCGCGGCGAAGCGATCGCCGGAAGGTTCGTCGAACAACTCGTAGTAGGCCCTGTCATTGATACCCAATTCCTTGAGATGCGCGACATAGGCCAACAGGAAATCGCGATAAACTTTGTTCTCGCGATATGGCAACTTGGCCAGTTCCCAGCAATTTGAGACCGGCGGAATGTAGCGACCCAACTCCACGCTCTTGCCCGTGGCGCGCTCGATGACTCTCGTTTGGGGATTATGCAGATAGACAGTCCATCCGGAGTTGCAGCTCAGCGCGCTCCAGAAGGCGGTCGTTCCGTTCGTTAAGGCATTTTTGACATAGCGATCGAAGGTCGTCCAATCGAAGGTGAAGCGACCGTCCGGCTCGGCGTAGATGGCGACCTGCGGACAGATGACTGTCCAGTCGCAGGGGAAGGAACTGACCCTGTATCGGCCCAGCGCGGCCGCGTGCTTCGCGTGCAATTCCGGCGTATAGGGCATGCCTCCATAGAAAGCGCTCCAAGAGCCGGGGTGCCACCAGAAGTCATTCTCGATGGAACTGATGGCGGGGATGTCGAAGCCGTGGGAACTCACTTCCGCCATTCGCGCCACTTCCTTGCCATTCGCGGCGACCGTCACCGTGCCGGTATAGACGCCCGGCGGCGTTCCCGGCGGCAAAAAGACGTCCACCCAGACTGCCGCGACCGTTCCTTTCTTGACATCAAACGGAGCTGCTGGGAGCAACGGGTCCGGTTCGGAGGCGTGCGCATAGGTCAGACCGAGCCAGGATGGCGGTTGCTCCAGACGCACATACGCGACCCGGAACCATTGGAACCGATCGGCCGCAATCTCCCCCTCGCCCGATGAGCCCGGACGCAGGGGGCTGAAGCAAACGGAAGCATTGGTCAGGTCTTCCTCAAACGGAATGACCGCCAACTGAAAGGATCCATACTCGCCGCCGGCCAGCGCCAACCGGATCGGCCCGTCCATCGAGCCCGTATAGACGGTATCGGGATAGAGCTTGTCGCTTTCGGTCGCATTGCCGACGCCAAACGGCTTTCCGCTCGCTTCCTGCAATCGGGCGATGTTGTCGGCAAATGCCTGAGGATCGGCCTTGGGCGCTTCGGTCTTCCTCGTTTCCGGTGGAGCCGGACGAAAGACCACGTTCCTGATCCAGAACTTTCCCTTGGCCACCTCACCCGGACGATGGATGCAGTATGGGCCGACGATCACGGAAGCGCTGACGGCATTGCTGGGCGCGGTGAAAACCTTGCGCATGGGCGCGAAGTCGCTGTCATAACCCGCATCCAGTTCCATGGAAAAACCAATCCCCTTCCCGGCTTGATCTCGCCACTGGACCGCCTGCCAAAGGAAATGCTCTTCCAGTTGGACCTTCTTGATACAGGAAAACTCGTAGTTCACGCCGCCTCTGACCGGCACGGTCTGGGACAGTTGATGCGCCTGGGACGCATCGGTGAAGCGAATGGTTCCGTCCTCCCGTGTCAATTCGCCGGGCTTCAGTGTCGCCGGCATTGTCCCCCAGGACAACGGATAGGTATTGGAGCCGTTCCACTCGGCGAGATCGCCATTGGCAAGCAGATTGCCGGCCCCCTCAAGAATCAGCCAGCCCCTGGAGTCCGGCTCAAAATGAGCGCCGGGCGAAGGAAACCAGCTTTTGCCGATGAACCCCCCGACGCCAATATTGCGAACCAGGTTGAGCCGCAGCCAGGAATATTGGGCCGGCGACAGGCCGATTTTCCTAAGGTCGATTTTGAGTTCGGCCCGCCATTCGCCGGCGTCGTCGCTCATGGCATACGCACTGACGGCGGCCGGTTTTTCGGGAATGCTTCCCTTGCCCAGTTCCAGAAGACCCCCGCCGAACGCGGGGATCACCTGGTAATAGGACAATCGCTCCGCGTTCGTCCCGGGCTGATCGGCGTTGAGGAAAATCTCGACGCTCGGAAATTGATAAGCCTGCGCTCCGTATTCGGACGGACAGCGCTTTTGTCCGGCCAAGTCATTCTGGGGACATCGTAGAGCCAGATAGAGGTACCGGTCGTCATGGGCGAAGGCAAACAAGGTCCGGTTCGTGTCGGGCAGGGCGCTTTGCCAGTTGAACCAGGGTTGCTGATCATTCCATTGCCACAGGGACTCGTCCGGCTTTCCGTCGATTGTCGGCGAGGCGACGACGCGAGGCGCGAAAGCGAGGCGGCCCGTCATGGAGCGCAGGATTTCCATGCGCTT
>JAQULY010000029.1 GCA_028718445.1 Kiritimatiellia bacterium | reverse complement strand
GCGCATGTCCTGACCTGCGGCGAAGACCACATCAACGCCAACTCCATCGGCCGCCTGGACCAGATTCTGTATCCCTACTACCGGGCGGATGTGGCGGGGGGGCGCCTCACGCGGGATGAAGCCCTGGAGATCATGGAGGAGTTCGGCTGCAAGCTGTACCTCGACTACGATGTGCAGGCTATCACGCTCGGCGGCTTGGACCGCCAGGGACGCCACGCCGCCAACGAATTGACCGGCATCATCCTGGAGGCCACCGACAGGCTGCAGTTCGTGCGCGACGTTTCGGTCCGCCTGGACCGGAATTCGCCGGATGCGCTCATCGAGCAGAGCGCCGCCATGGTCATCAAGGGCGGCGGCATACCCTTCATCTTCAACGACGACTGCTTCGTCAAGGCGCTGTCCGACCGCGGCCTGGCGATCGAAGACGCGCGCGACTATGCGCCCATCGGCTGCATCGAGCTCACCGTTCCGGGACGGGCCAACCCGCACGCCGTCAGCGGTTGGTTCAACTCGGCTAAGTGCCTCGAACTGACTCTCTTCGGCGGCAAGGATCCCGCCACAGGCGCGCAGGTCGGGCCGCCGACGCCGACGCTGGACGCGATGAAAGACTATGACGCGCTCTGGAACGCCTATTGCGCCCAGACCGAATACTTCGCCGATCGCATGGTCTACAACTGCAACCGTGGCGAACTGTCGCAGCGCGAGTTCGGTCCCCTGCCCTGCTGGTCGGTGCTCACCGACGACTGCATCCGCCGCGGGCGTGACATTACCAACGGCGGCGCCGTCTACAACTATCACTCGATCTGCTTCCTGGGCACGGCCAACACCGCCGACTCGTTGTGCGCGCTCAAACAACTGGTCTTCGAGCAGCGGAAGATCGCGTCCGCCGAGTTGCTGACGGCCTTGCGAAACAACTTCAAGGAGGCGGAGCCGATGCGCCGCCTGCTGCTGACCGGGGCGCCCAAGTACGGCAACGATGTCGCGGAAGTGGACCTGCTCGCCAAGGTTGTTGACGAGCACTTCATCGCGCTGATGGACCGTCACCGCTCGCCGCTGGGCGGACGCTACTTCGTGCATTTGTTCTCTTTCTGGTTCAACATCGGTTTCGGCAAGCAGACAGGCGCGACGCCCGATGGCCGTCTGGCCGGCGAACCGCTGGCCTATTCGCTCTCCGCGCACCAGGGCCGGGACGAAAAGGGCATCACGGCCATGCTTAACTCGCTGGCCAGGCTGCCGCACAACCGGGCGGCGGGAGCTTCCGCCGCGATCATCGAGATGGCGCCGAAGCTGTTCGATGGGCCCGATGGCGTGACCCGCATGAAGGCGATCATCAAGTCGCTGCTGGCCATGGGCATTGGCCAGGTACAGTTCAACGTAGTCACGGCCGAACGGTTGCGTCAGGCGCAGCGGGATCCGGAGAACTATGGCAATATCTCGGTTCGCGTAGCCGGTTACTCCCAGATGTTCAGACTGATCGGCCGCGAGCTGCAGGATCACATCATCGCCCGCACCAAACACGAACACTGAGAGGCCGGAACTGCCTGGAATCGCCATGAGCAACAAGAAGCCAAGCGACGCCGCGCGAATTGCGGCACTGCGCGAACGCTGCCTGGACCGCAAGGCGTCCATGCCGGCGGCGTCCTGGAGCCTGGCGGACTTCACGGCGGTGACTGACGCCGAGGCCCTGCGGCAGTCCGAGGGACTGGCGTCGTGGCAACGCCGCATTGGACTGCGCACACGCGCGCGCCTGGAGAAGGCGCCGCTGACCGTAGACGATCTCGAACTGCTGGCGGGACGTCTGAATACGAGACCTTCCACGATCACGGCATCGGAGGTGGCGTCCGCCAAGGCCTACCTGGCTGCGTACACGTGGCCAGGCGGACAAAATGGCCATTGCGCGCTAGATTTCCGCCGTCTGTTCGAGGCGGGCGTCGGCGGCGTCATGGACGACGTGCGCGCCAGAATGGCGGATGCGCACGCCGAGGGTGCCGATACGCTGGCCTCGTTCCTCGATGCCTTGGAGGGTCTGACCGCGCTGATCGGCCGCGTGGCGGACACCGTTGAAGCCACCGCGGCCGGCGCGCCAGCCTGGCGGCGCGCTGAACTGGCGGAGATGGCCGCGATTTGCCGCCACGTACAGCGCCACGCGCCGCGCTCGTTCCGCGAGGCGCTGCAACTGCTGTGGCTCACGAACCTGGCGGTCGAGTACGCCGACACTGCCTGGCTGGTCTGCCCCGGCCGGTTGGACCGCGTTCTCCGGCCGTTCTATGACGCCGATCTGCGTGCCGGCACACTCACTCGCGAACACGCGTTGTTGCTGATCGAGAGTCTCTATCTGCAAATCAACAACTTCGTGCCCGACGGGCTGGCCGTGGCCGTGATGACCGGCGGCACCGATGCCGCGGGCGCGGACGTCACGCACGAACTCTCGTATCTCTGCCTGGAAGCCCTGCGCCGCACCAAGCTCGTCTATCCCACCGTCGGGGTGTGCTGGCACCCGGGCACACCGCGCGAACTGTCAATGCTGGCGTGCGAACTCATCGCGGCGGGCTATGCCACGCCGGCCTTCTTCAACGATCAGGTCATCCGCGAAGGACTGGGGCGTCTCGGGCTGCCGGCGGCGGATGCCTGCAACTACATCAACTCGACCTGCGTCGAGATCACGCCCGTCGGACGCAGCAACGTGTGGGTGGCGTCGCCCTACTTCAGCCTTTGCCGGTACCTGCTCGACGAGATTGCCGCGCAGGCGCAGGCCACTCCGCCGACGCCGGACTTCGAGTCGTTCCTGGCGGGCTACTTCAGCCGGCTGGCCGCTGCCATCCACGAGGCCGTCGAAGGGCGCGACGGCGCGCGCCAGACGCGGCAGCAGCGCCGCCAATACGGGGGCAAGCCGCTCCAGAGCGTCTTCACGCGCGACTGCATCGCCCGCGCCCGCGACATTGATGCCGGCGGCGCGCTGACCAACTGGGTCGAGTGCTCCTTCGTGGGCATCGCCAATCTCGCCGATTCGCTCGAGGTGATCCGCGCCGAAGTCTTCGAATCGCACGCGCTGGGTTTTGCCGAACTGAAGCGACTGCTGGACGACGATTTCTCCGGACGCGAAGACTTGCGATTGCGTTTTCTCAACTGCCATCCGAAGTATGGCAACGCGGTCGCGCGCGTGGACGCGCTGGTTGCGCGCGTGGCCGAGTTCTTCAGTCGCGAGTGCGCCCGTTATAGCCTCCCGCCGGACGAATCGCCCTTCGTTCCCGGAACATTCTGCTGGGTGAATCACGAAAGGCTGGGCGCGCAATGCGGCGCCACCCCGGACGGTCGCCGGCGCGGCGAACCTTTCGCTGACGGCGGCGGCCCGGCGCAGGGGCGCGAACAGGGCGGCCCGACGCACGCGATTCTCTCAACCACCTCCTGGGATCACACCGGACTGATCGGCGGTCTCGCCTTCAACATGAAGTTCGCGGGCAGCCTCTTCAGTACCCCTGAAGCCATCGGTCGCCTGCACGACCTGGTCCTGACGTTCTTGCAGCGCGGCGGATTCGAGACGCAGATCAACGTGGTCAGCCGCGCGACACTCGAGGCGGCCGAACGCAAGCCGGAACAGTACCGCGACTTGGTCGTGCGCATCGGCGGTTACACCGACTACTTCGTGCGGCTTTCGCCGGGCATGCGCCAGGAGGTCATGCGCCGCACCGAATACGAGGCCGTGTAAACCATGCGAACGTCGCCCCACAAACCGGGTCCGCGGACGCGCTCCAGCGCGGAAGTTCTGCTGGCAGTGGGCGAGCCCTTTGGCGCGGGACTCTGCGAATTCCCGCGCAAGTCTCCGATCGAGCGCTACGCGCGCGCCTGGCGGCGCTGGCTGGAACAAGCCCCGTTGCCAGCGTATGACGGCGGCAGCCTGTATCCCCGCGGGCCAGCCGGCGCATCGGACGCGGCCGTCCGCCCGAACTACTCGTTCACGGTGAACTGGAGTCGTGAAGGGCTGATGGCCAAGGCCAGTGCCGTTTCCCCGGAGGAGCGTCCGCACCTGGAGGCGCTTGCGAGTCTCCTTGACCGCGAACAGTCCGACCTGCCCGGGCTGAACCCGCGACATACCGTCGGCGGCGCGGCCTATACCCATGCGATTGTCGGTTACGACCGTGTGCTGCGCGAGGGACTGAACGCATACCGCCAAAGGGTGCGCGCGGGTCTCGCACGGGCGACGACCGCCGAAGCCCGCGCCTTCCAGCGCGCCATGCTGGACATGCTCCGCGGCATTCGCACCTGGCACGCTCGTGTCGTGGCGGCGGTGCGCGCCTCGCCGGGAGACGCATCGAAACGCCGGCGTCTGCTCGGCGCGTTGGCGCGCGTGCCCTTCCGGCCGGCGCGCACGTTCTACGAAGCGATGGTCGCCTACAACCTCGTGTACTACCTGGACGGCGGCGACAATCCCGGACGCATGGACCAGATGCTGATGCCTTTCTATCGCGATCCCGACGACGAAGCCGAAGCCTTGGCGCTGCTGGGCGAGTTCGCGGACCACGTCAGCGCCGTTCGCGGGTGGAGCGCGGCGCTGGGCGGCACTCGGCCGGATGGCGCGCCCGCCTACCACGCGCTGACCGGCATCGTCATGAGGGCGACCCGCGGCCGGTTCCGTCCGTCCCTGGAACTACGCGTGCGGCGCGATATGCCCGACGCGGTCTGGGAGGCGGCCTTCGACGCCCTGGCCTCCGGCAACGGTCAGCCGGCCTTCTACCACGAAGAGGCCTATCTCGAAGGACTGCGCGAGGCAAAGCTGGGAATTGCCGAAGAGGACCTGTCGCTGTGGAACGGCGGAGGCTGCACCGAAACCATGCTGCACGGCTGCTCCAATGTCGGATCGCTGGATGCCGGCTTCAATCTCCCCTTGATCCTCTCCGATTCGCTGACGCGTCACCTGTGCGACGGCGCGACATTCGATGGCCTCGTCGCGGCCTTCGAGAACGACGCGCGGGCGGAAATCCGGGACACGCTACGACGCCTCAACGACCACCTGGCGGCCCGGGCGCGGCTCCGGCCGCAGCCGATGCGGTCGTTGCTCATGGACGATTGCATCGAGCGCGGACGCGATTTCAACGCCGGCGGCGCGCGTTACAACTGGTCGGTCGTCAACGTGGCCGGTCTGGCCAACGTGGCGGATGCCCTGACGGCGCTGCGCATCGTGGTGTTCGAGCGCGGCGAATGGACGCCCGACCGGATGCGGACCGCGCTGGCCGGGAATTTCGAGGGGCAAGAGAACCTGCGGCAGCGCCTGGCGGCGTGCCCGAAGTTCGGCAACGACGACCCCCAGGTGGATGACCTGGCGCGACGCCTGGCCGAGTGCGTCTACGACGAGATCGCCGCGCAGCCCTGTGTACGCGGGGGGCGATTCCTGCCGTCGCACATCATGTTCGAGACCTACGCCACGGCAGGGGCTTCCGTGGGGGCCTTGCCTGACGGACGGCGGGCAGGCGAGCCGCTGGCCGATTCCGTGGGGCCGGTCCAGGGGCGCGACCGCAACGGGCCGACCGCCTTGTTGCGCAGCGTGGCACGACTCCCGCTGCGACGGGCGATCGGAACCCCCGTCCTGAACCTGCGTTTCGCCAGGACCTTGTGCGCCGGCGCCGAAGGCAGGAGCCGTCTGCGCGCCTTGATCGAGACGTTCTTCAGGATGGGCGGCATGCAGGTACAGGTGTCGCTGCTCGATCGCGACGACTTGGAGGACGCGATGCTTCACCCGGAGAAGCACGAGAATCTGATTGTCCGTATCGGCGGCTATTCCACATACTTCAACTGGCTTTCACCCGAACTGAAGAGAGAAGTGATCAAGCGAACGGAGTACGGACTGTAGGCCGGCACGAGCCGGCCGCGGACTCCGCCGCGAATCCTATGACCACGCCATCGTCTTCCCATGACTCTCGCGACACCGTGAGCGGCGTCATCTTCGACATCCAGAAATTCTGCATTCATGACGGCCCCGGCATCCGCACGACGGTCTTTCTGAAGGGCTGTCCCTTGCGTTGCGTCTGGTGCCACAATCCCGAGTCGCGCGAAACCGGCCGGGAAATATCGTTCAGCCCGGACAAGTGCATCGGTTGCGGCTGGTGCTTCCGCAACTGCCCGCACGGGGCGCACGTCATGGAGGAGGGCCGCCATGTGCTGCGGCGCGAGCGCTGCGCGCGCTGCGGCGTCTGCGCCGCGCAATGCTATGCCAGGGCGATCGAGGCGATCGGCCGCACCGTCAGCGTGGAGGAGGTGTTGGCGGAGGTGCTCAAGGACAGGATGTTCTATGAGCAATCCGGTGGCGGCATGACGCTCTCCGGTGGCGAACCGTTGATGCAGATCGAGTTCACGGAAGCGCTGCTGGCGGCGGCCAAAACGGCGGGACTGCACACCTGCGTCGAGACGTGTGGGTTTGCTGCCTGGGAGAAGCTCGCCCGTATCCGCGACAAGGTGGATCTCTTTCTGTATGACTTGAAGGAGACTGACGATGCGCTTCATCGAAAGTACACCGGTGTCCCGCTGGAGCCGATTTTGGAGAACCTGCGGCGGCTTCACGACGCCGGCGCTAAGATCGTGTTGCGATTGCCGATCGTTCCTTCACTGAACGACCGCCCTGAACACTTCGCCGCCGTGGCGCGGCTGAGAGCCGAGTTGCCGGGACTGATTGACGCGGAAGTCATGCCCTACCATCGCCTGGGTGTCAGCAAGCGCGAGCGCCTGGGGATGCCAGGGGAAACCTTTGGCCGGATCGAAATGCCGGACGAGGCAACCGTCGCGCGCTGGCGGAAGGCGCTATTGCATTAACCGTGGTTGTGTTAGTCTTGCTCTCGCGTGTCGGCTGCGCCTTGGGGCGCGTGACTTGCGCGCGCTGCGCGCGCGGCGTTGGTTGCCAGGGCGGTTCGCACACGCAAGAACAGGGGTAAGTATGAAGAAGTTGGTTGGCTGTATTGCCGCAGGTCTGGTTATCGGCATGACGTGCGCTCACGCGCAGGACGCCGCGCAACTCGCGACGGCCGAGGAACTCCTGACCGTCATGGACGTGAAGGCCACGATCGAGAAGTCGTTCGAGATTATGAAGCAGACGATGCCGGGGCAGATGCAACAGGCGATGCAGGCTGCCGGAGAGACCGGCGCGTCCGCGGATGCTTCAGCCAGCATGGACAAGATGATGGATCTCATGGCCGTGGAATTCGGTTGGGAAAAGATGAAGGCCGACTACATCAGACTGTATGCCGAGACCTTCACCAAGGCGGAAATGCAGGACATCATGGCGTTCTACAAGTCTCCCGCCGGCAAGGCGTTTCTGGCGAAGCAGCCGGAGCTGACGAAGCGGTCCATGGAGATGACGCAGAAGGTCATGGCTCGCGTCATGCCCAAGATGATGGCGCTGGTCAAAGAATCCGCCGCGAAAACACCCGCGCCAGCAGCCGGCAAATAGACTTGGTCATCCCGGCAGGTCGGTGACGCGATGACTTGGTGGCGCGGTGGCGGAATGCGCACCTGCCAGACAGGCAGGTGCGCCATGCTTGCCTACGTCGCGACCGGCGGACAGCGGACGACGCGATCCGAGGCTGGGGCGAGGTCAAGGCGCAATGTATCGCCGTCGCCCACGCCTGCTTGCTGAATCGCGATGTTGACCGTCTGCGTAGCACTGTAGCGGAAGCGCACGCCCGCGCCGTCACGCGCGAAACCGCGCACCGCCACGGGTCTATCGGCGCTCACCTTCAGCATGCCTGGAATATCGAGGCACAGGCCATCCGCCGCGCAGCGGACGCTGCCGCGGTGTCCGTGGTAGATGAAACCCTCCCATGCGCCAAAGGAGTTCGCCTGCAGCGTGCCGAAGCGGATGCCATCCTCGACGTCTTCCACCGCAAACAGCTCTTCCAGCGCCATCAGCGGCAACAGCGCCGCCCAGACGTAGTGAGGATCGCGTCCGCCGAATCCCGCGAACATGTGCGTCCGCTCCGAACACCCCTCGGGCGGATAGTTCTCGTGCGCGTGATGGCGAGGCTGCCAGTCGGTCATGAACAGCCGCCGCGATTTGGCGCTCAACTCCGCCGCCACGTCCGTCCAGCCGGCCTGACGCACCGCCAGGTAGACGATATAGTTTGTCGGCGGCCAGATATTGCCGCGCCAGTAGTTGCCTCGCCAGTAGGGTTCCCGGATCGGCTCGTCGCCATAGGCGGGGTCGTCACGGCTGACGGTGGGGATGACGTTCTCGCCCCAGAAGCAGCGCGGATCGAGCAGGAGATCGCGCAACCGCCGTTGCGCCTCTACGTCGCACACTCCCGCCATGAGGGGGTAGAACAGGTCCATGGTCTTGACCGGCGAAAAGCGGCCGTCGAAGAAGCGGTTGCGGAAATAGCCCGCGTCAGGATCCAGCAGCCGCTCGCGCATGCGCGCCGCAACACGGTCGGCCTCCGCCAGCAACCACGCCGTGTCCTCGGTCGCTCCGACCCACTGCGACACAACCGCCACCGCCCGGCAGGCAGCGACGTACATGGCGTTCTGGCCCACCATGGTGAGATTCAGCGTGCCCCGGTCGAAGTCGAAACTCACGCCGTCAGCCAGCAGCCCCACCCATCCGTGAGCGAAGCCGGCCGAGTACATGGGAGAATCGTCGTATCCGGTCTCGTCAAAGGAATTCTGAATGATGCGTCCGAGCGACGCCTCGCCAGGCCGGAGGCAACTCCCCATCTCGATCAGCCCGTCGTCATTCCCATCGCGCCAGGGATGCCCGTCGCCGCGATCGGCAAAGAAGAAACGAAGCATGGTCATGACGGCCGGTAGTGTCGCCGATGCGAACTTCCTGTCGCCAAGGAATCGAACCATCTTGGAGTATACCACCGGTATTATCAGGTTGCGCTGGGGTGGCGCGCCCTGCATGCCGCGCGTTTCGATGGCGAACAGAATCTGCCGCAGCGACTCCCGCGCCAGCTCCGGATCGTGGAAGCAGCCCACGTAGGAGTCGAAGAAATGGTCCCACAGGGCTTCAATCGGCCGACTGTTCGGACCGGCCCAGTCGCGGTTCACCGGCAGGCACCTGAGGCCCGCCGCGGTATCGTAGCACGATGAAAACCCCACCAGGCGCTGGATCGCGTCCGCACAGCCGGCGGCCGCGCCATCGCTGTGCATCAGTCGTTGGGGCATCTCTGCCCGCCCGGCCGCCAGCGCCGCGTCTATGCGCGTTGGTTCGGCGGTCACCGCGGTCTCCGCCAGCGCGACATAGACCGGCCGCTCCGGCGTCAGCCGGAAGCGATGGCCGGTCACCTGAGCTGTGGCGGTCCCGACGGTGACGCGCAGCCTTCGTACCAGCGCCTCCACCCGGTCAACGCTGCTTTCCATGCCGTGTCCGTCGGCGTCGCCGGCCAGTCCGGCGTGCACGCGCCAGTCGTGCTGTTCCAGGACGGCGGCGCCGGCCTCGACGGACACCGCCGTCGCCGGCGCGACGCACCCATTCAGCAGCACGAGCAGGTCAACGGGAGCGTCGCTGGTGATCCGCGCGGACGCCACGGTCCCGTCGAAGGTCCATTCAAGGTGAACCGTGGCCGCTTCGCCAGGCGCGAAGTCCGGCACGATCATGCTATTGTTGGTGATATGCTCCAGCCGCAGAAAGCGATGCACGGCCCGCCGCGCGACCGGTGTCTGAAAGGCCACATGATGGTAGCGCCCCGCCGGATCGTATGGTCCAAGTTCCTTCAGCGTGCTGATCGGCAGTTTGAAGTCGAACCGTCCACCCTCAGGCATCGGCAGAAGCGGCACGGCGCGGAATCCGATGGCGTGCTTGCCGCGAGCCAGTCCCAGACCGTTGACTCTCTGACTCTCAACTTGGGCGGCGATAAGACGAGTTTTCTTCATGTCGTGCCTCCTAAGCCTTGTCCACGGCGATGCGGCAGGCGTGGCCGTTAAGGTCGCAAGCTTCGCCATCGTGCAGTTCGGGCACGGCGGCACAAGCGCGCGCCAGCGTCTCGGTCGCGATGGTCTCGGCGTGACGCGCCACCGCCGCGGTCACGTCGGCATCGGCGGCAAAACGTATGGCGATGCGTTGCGTGACCTCGTAATCGGCCGCCTTGCGCAGATTCTGCACGCGACTGACGAACTCGCGCGCCAGCCCTTCGCCGACCAGTTCCGGCGTCAGCGCGGTCTCGAGCGCCACGATCACCTCGCCCTCCGCGGCAACCACCAGTCCTTCGCGCGGCGTACGCTGAACGGTAACGTCCGCGGGTTCAAGCGACACCGTCTCGCCGGCGACGTCAATCGTAACCGAGCGGCCGGCGGCCAGTGAGGCGGCAGACGCCGCCGGTAGCGACGTCACCGCGGCGGCGACCGCCTGCATGCGCGCGCCAAAGCGCGGCCCCAGCCGGCGGTAGTCCGCCTTGAGCCGGAGCTCGGCCAGCGCCGACTCGTCGGCGTCGTAGACCACCTGCTTGATGTTGAGCTCGTCCGTGATCAGATCCTCAAACTGCGCCAGTTCGCCGAGCACGTCGCGACTGGCGGAAACGACGTGCAGACGCGCCAGCGGCTGGCGTACCTTGAGCTCGTGTTCCGTCCGCAACTGCCGGCCCAATCCCACCACGGTCTGCACGCGCGCCATGCGGTGCTCCAGCCCCAGGTCGCGCGCCGCGTCGTCAGCCGTCGGGAAGTCGCAGAGGTGCACCGACTCGGGCATTTCCTCGTCGCGCAGGTTGCGGTAGATGGCTTCGCTGATGAAGGGCGTGAAGGGCGCGGCTACCTTGCAGAGCTGCACCAGCACGTAGCGCAGGGTGCGATAGGCGTGCGACTTGTCGTCGTCGTTCTGCGATTTCCAGAAGCGGCGGCGGCTGCGGCGGATATACCAGTTGGTCAGGTCCTCGATGAACTTCACGAAGGGGCGCACGGAACGCTGCAGGTCGAAATCGTCCATCGCCGCGGTGACCTCGTTCACCAGCGTTTCCAGCGAGCTGACAATCCAGCGGTCGAGGGCGTTGGTGCTGTCCGGGCGTGTCACGCGCGGTTCATGCCAGCCGTCCACGTTGGCGTAGGTGACGAAGAATGCGTAGGCGTTCCACCAGGGAATCAGCAGGTCGCGCAGCACCTGCTTGACGCCGTGTTCGGAGAAACGCAGGTTTTCGGCGCGCACCACCGGCGAGTAGATCATGTAGAGGCGCAGGGCATCGGCGCCGTAGTTGTCGAGCAGCGCGACCGGGTCGGGGTAGTTCTTGAGGCGCTTGCTCATCTTCTTGCCGTCTTCCGCCAACACCAGTCCGTTCACGACCACGTTGCGGAAGGGCGCGCGTTCGAATAGCTGCGTGCCGAGCACGAGCAGCGTGTAGAACCAGCCGCGCGTCTGGTCGAGACCTTCGGCGATGAAATCGGCCGGGAAGAACTCGTCCAACTTCCGGCCGGTCTCGAACGGATAGTGCTGCTGGGCATAGGGCATGGCGCCCGACTCGAACCAGCAGTCGAGCACTTCGGGAGTGCGACGGTAGGTCTTGCCGTCCTTGACGATCACAACCGGATCGATCACATGCTTATGCAGGTCGGTGACGCGCTGACCGGAGAATCGTTCCAGTTCGGCGATCGAGCCGACGCAGATCATGTCGCGGCTGTCGGCCTCGTTGATCCAGACTGGGATGCACGAGCCCCAGAAGCGGTTGCGGCTGACGTTCCAGTCGCGGGCCTCGCGCAGCCAGTTGCCGAAACGCTTGTCGCCGACGTAGTCGGGCGTCCAGTGGACGCTGTCATTGGCCGCAGCCAGCCGGTCGCGCAGATCTTCGACCTTGACGTACCAGGCCTCGATGGCGCGGTAGATCAGCGGGGTGTCGGTACGGTCACAGAAGGGATAGCTGTGGACGATGGTGGTTTGATGCACCAGTTTGCCGGCCTGCTTGAGGCGCCGGACGATGTCCTTGTCGGCGTCCTTGCAGAAGCGCCCGGCAAAGTCCGGCACCTGCGAAGTGAAAGCGGCATCGTCATCGAGCGGATCCACCAGCTCGATGCCGGCTGCACGGCAGACGCGGAAGTCGTCCTCGCCGTAGGCGGGGGCCATGTGAACCAGCCCCGTGCCGTCGGTGGTGGTGACAAAGTCGTCGGTCAGCACGCGGAAGGCGTCGCGGCCGGAAAACCAGGGGAAGATCGGTTCGTAACGCCAGCCCGCCAGGGCCGCGCCTTTGAACGTGTCCAGCAGAGCGTAGTCCTCGGACCGCTTATAGTAGGTTTCCAGACGCGCCGTCGCCAGCACGTAGACCACGCCTTCGCGCTTGTCGCGCACGGCCACGTAGTCAATCTCCGGACCGGCGCAGATGGCCAGGTTGGCCGGAAGCGTCCAGGGCGTGGTGGTCCAGATCAGCAGATAGGCCTCACCCCAGCCGGCGGGCGCGCCGTTCAGGACGCGGGCGCGGACGGTGATGGCGGGGTCCTGCACATCCTTGTAGTTGCTGCCGGCCTCAAAATTGCTGAGCGGCGTGTTGAGCTTCCAGCTATACGGCATGATGCGGTACGACTTGTAGACGCGGCCGCGATCCCAGAGCTGCTTGAAGACCCACCAGATGCTCTCCATGAAGGAGAGGTCCATGGTTTTGTAGTCGTTGTCGAAATCCACCCAGCGTCCCATGCGGGTGACGGTCCGGCGCCATTCGGCGACGTAGCGCAGCACCATTGAGCGGCACTGCTCGTTGAAGGCCGCCACGCCATACTCGCGGATTGCATGGGCGCCGTTGATGCCGAGGGCCTCTTGGGCCAGCGCCTCGATCGGCAGGCCGTGGCAGTCCCATCCGAAGCGGCGTTCGACGCGGTGGCCGCGCATGGTCTGGTAGCGCGGCACGATGTCTTTGATGGTTCCGGCCAGCAAGTGCCCGTAGTGCGGCAGGCCGGTGGCAAAGGGCGGACCGTCGTAGAACACGTAGGGCCGCTTGGCGGTAGGCCGCTGCAGGCTGCGTTTGAATGTGTCGTGCGTTTCCCAGAAAGCGGCAACGTCGCGTTCGGTGGCGGGAAAGTCAACTTTGTTGGAGACAGGTGCGTACATAGGAGACTCGTGGCGCGGCTGGCGCGCAAAACGGCAATAAAATAGCGCCTAAAAGCCGTTTCCGCAATGTCCGAATGCGGCTGCAGGAAATGGCTCAGTGAGATAAGGTGTCGCCGTGATGAGGCTGCAATCCGGTCGACGATTACGGACGACGATTACGGATAACGAGGAGAAACACCCGAATCGTTCATCGACTGCCCACGAAAGACGAGAAATGGCGCGAAGAGAGACGCCGCTGTCCCATGCGAGTCAGGTGTTGGTTTCACGCGGAGGTATGGATCGTTAAGGGTGAAGATATTCTTAATCGTCAACCGTAATCGTCGATCGAAATCGTCGACCGAAATGGACGGAAATAGGGGGTAAGAATGCCGGAGTCGGCAGGTGGCAGTAGGCGAAGCGCGCGACACATAAACGTCTACACCTAAACGCCTACCCTTAACCGGATCGTCTTACACGAGTGTCACGCGCTCCCCCCAGGCCCGCCCTTCGCCCTCCGACATTGGCATGCAGCCGGCCCATGATCACGCGCCGGCTTTCCGGCCCGATCCGCGCCGCTGCCGTGCTACGCCTCCGCGCCCTCATAGCACGGTCAGCAAATCGCTCCGGCTCACATGCATCCCATTCGTGCCCCCATCTCACTGACCCACTTTACGACGGCGGGCCATTTTCGCTTGCGGAGGAACCGCCCGAGCGGATAGCCTCCCTCCCGTTGCGGTCCGTTCAGCGACCCCGGGAGACAATTGCGATGAAGATCGGCGTCAGTTCTTACAGTTTCAGCCGCCTGGTGCACGAGGGAGTCATGCGACAGGTGGACGTCATCTCGAAGGCCAGGGAGATGGGCTTCGACGTGCTCGAGTTCAGCACCATCGCGGTGCCGAAGGGACGTGCTTTGGCGGACTTCGCGGCGGAACTGCGCCAGGAGGCCGGCCGCGTCGGCATGCCGCTGGTCAACTACACCATCGGCGCCGATTTCCTGGGTGGCTCTGGCGGCGACCTGAAGGCGGAGATCGAACGGGTCAGACGCGAAGTGGACGTGGCTGCGATTCTCGGCGTTCCGGGGATGCGCCACGA
The DNA here is from genome assembly GCA_028718445.1 of Kiritimatiellia bacterium. Lineage (GTDB taxonomy): Bacteria > Verrucomicrobiota > Kiritimatiellia > RFP12 > JAAYLN01 > JAQULY01. The sequence continues at coordinate 8,081 of JAQULY010000029.1, read as the reverse complement.
TGCCAGCGGCGGCTTTCCGGCGGGACACACCGGTCCCAAGGGATTTGACGATGCCCTGCCGCGATTGATTGAAGGTTGCCGGGCCGTGACCGAGTACGCGGCCGCCAAGGGCATCCGCACGATGGTCGAGAACCACGGATATTTCTGCCAGGACAGCGACCGGGTCGAGAAGCTGATCAACGGCGTGGGCCATGCCAACTTCGGCGCGCTGATTGACCTCGGCAATTTCGTCTGCGTGGACGAGGATCCCGGCCTGGCCGTCGGACGGCTGGCCCGCTATGCCTTCCACGCGCATGCCAAGGATTTCCACCTCAAGCCGGGCAGCGCGCCCCACCCCGGCGAAGGCTGGAATCTCAGCCGCGGCGGCAACTTCTGGCGCGGGGCCATTGTCGGACACGGCAGTGTGCCCCTGTTGCAGGCCCTGCGCGCGCTGAAGCGTACCGGCTACGACGGCGTGCTCTCGATCGAGTTCGAGGGCATGGAAGACGTCCTCCAGGGCATCCGCATCGGCCAGGCCAACCTCAGACGGCTGGTCGGCTCTATCTGATACTGATGGATGAGCGAGATAGGGGTGCGAGTGGGTTGCATGTGAAGGAGAGCGAACCGGACCTGTGGTCCGCATCGCGAGAGTGACCTCCGGACTGTGCATCAAGGGTATCGGCGCTGCGCGACAGCGGCCCGGCGGCGGCTCCTGACCCCAACGAAGTACCCGCGTCCCGCCGCCGGGGGCAAGCGCGGCGCGGATCGGGATTACCGGAAAACGGCGCGTCAGCATGGGTCGGATGCAAGCAAGCGGGGGCAGCGCCAACCTCGCGGTTGCGCCGCCCCCGGTGACGCCGCAGCCGGCCCATGATCATGCGCCGGCTTTCCGGCCCGATCCGCGCCGCTTCCGTGCTACGCCTCCCAGTCCTCATGGCACGCCCAACAAATCGCTCCTGCTCACATGCACCCCACTCGCGCCCACATCTCACTGACCCATCACAAATTGAAGATGATTACGCTTGCCATGCGGATACCGCGCGGGTAAATTGCGCCCCGTTTGTTGCGACGGAGACGCCATAGGAGGTGTCAATCGTCTTGCCGTTGGGAGGCAGCACGGCGATTGATGGCGACGTTTTGCCAAAAGGAAGGTATACCAGGATAGCGCAGGGCAGGCCGATAGCGCCTGTCGCCGAACATATCGGCATGCGTTGGCTCGCGGGCGGTCTCTTGCTGCTGAGCCTTAGCTGCGCGAATGCCGTCCCCACCCCCGCCCATCTAGATTCCGAGTTGAGCCGCGCCGAGGCGCTCTTCCGGGAACAGCGTTGGACGGAGGCAGCAGCGGTCTTCGATGGTTGCGCCCAACGCGCACCCGGCGCCCCGGCGACATATGCCGCGATCGTCAAGTCCGGCCATTGCCGGCTGGCGTTGCGCGACGACAAGGGCGCACTCAAGCTGTTCGAGCGGGTGACGCGGGATGACGCGGCCTTCAAGGTTGCGCCGGACGCGGCGGGCGCGGCCTGCGAGCAACTGCATTTGTTGCTGCTGAAACAAGGCAAGCCGCTTGTCCGCGAGAGGCTGATCGCCCGCAGTCGTCAGGCCCTGCCGGAACATGCCGCAATCGCACGCATCTGCGAGCGCGAAGGCGATGCCCGCTTGGAAGCCGGGTCAGCCGGGAAGGCCCAGGAATACTACTGCCTGGCCGGTGCGGGCCTCTCCGCGACCGGCACCAACGCCGTCCGTCTGTTGACCGTTCCGACTGGTGGTTACAGTGTACATCCGCTCCGTCGCGAGGATGCCGCGGCCTTGGCGGTGGTGGGCGCGGCGAAACCGGCCGTCGGGCTGGCGTTGTGCGAACTGCTTTCGCGCCGCCAGGCGGGTTGGCGTGCGGAAGATGCGCGGGCGCGCATACTGCACCGGCAGGGTAAGTATGCCGAGGCGGTAGCGGTCTGGGAGCGGATGGCGCGCTCCAAGCAGGGGCCGGCGGATGAGATCTCCCTGGCGGCGGCCGAGACTAGAGGCTTCAAGTTGGGCGAGATTGCGGCGGCGCTGCCTTTGTACGAACGCTGGCTCAGGAATTACGGCCGCAGTCCCCTGCGCGAGAAGGCCGAGTATCAGCAGGCGGGGCTGCTGTGGATGTCGGGCGACTACGCGTCGGCCGTCGCCGAGTTCGAGCGTTATCTGCGCGCCTATCCGCACGGCCCCTATGTCGGCGAGGCCCGCCGTACGCTCGAACGTGCCCGCGCCGACCTCACGAATCTCCGGCAGGCCAAGAAGCTCGCCACCGCCGCGCAGGGCGATCCACTGGTCGGCGATCTGGCGCTTGGCGAACAGCAGATTGCGCAAGGCCTGTATGCCGAGGCGCTCAAGGCCTTGAACCGGTTCCGCGGCCGGCAAGCCCATCCGCAATGGGGCCGCGCCTGGTACGGTTATGGCGTATGCCGCCGCAACCTGGGCGAGCCGGACAAGGCGCTGACAGCCTGGGAGGAAGTCTTGCGGCAAGCAGCGCTTTTCACCAACACGCAGCACGCGGCGGAATGCCGGCGGGCCAAGGGCGACGTTTGGCTGGAAGATCTGGCCGAACCCGACAAGGCGCTGGACGCCTATCACGTAGCGCGCGCCGCCTTACCGGCGGGCGCTACCGATCCGGAGATCGAGGAGTGCATCGGCCAAGCGTTACTGGCGTTGGGGCGGGTGGCTGAGGCGCGCACGATCTTCGAGGACTTCCGCCGCCGCGAAGCCGGCGATCCTTGGCGCGCGCGGCACTGGGATGGATTGCTGGCGCTCTGCGCGGCGCCGGCCGCCGCACCCGCGCAAACGCCCGAGGAACGCCGGGCGGAGACCTTGCGGAGGGTGGCGGACGTGCATTTCGCGGCGGAGCGTTGGGACAAGGCCGACGCCATCTACCTCCGCGCCGCCAAGGTCGCGCCCGTAGGCGAGACGACGGAGTGGTGCGACATGCAGCGCGCCCGCATATGCGCCTATCTCGACGAACCTCAGCAGGCACTGAAGCTCTACGACCGCTTCAGGACGGAGCACGTCAAGAGCATCTGGGCCGACGATGTCCTGCTGCGCGCCGGCGTGCTATGCGCTGGCCCGCTGAACGACGCCCGACGCGGCGCCAAGTATTTCCGTGAGATCATCGCATCTTACCCCAACGGCGACCGCGCCGAGGCGGCCTACCTCTATCTGGCGACGCTGGCATGGTGGGACGCGCGTTGGGAGGAGGCGGAACGACTCCATCGCGCCTTCCTGGAGAAATATCCGCGCAGCCCCTTCAAGGAGGAGTTCCTGACGGTCCGTCTGCCAGCCATCGCCGCGCGGCGGGTCGTGCCGAAGGAACAATAGACGCCGATCACAGGTCGCATTCAGACAGGAACCGAGGATGACGAAAGCACATATCGCTGCTATGCTGTCAATCATGACTGGGGCCGCGCAGGTCGTGTGGGCACTGAGGGTTGACTTGGAGCCCTGTGAACGCAAGCGCCAAACGGTGACGATCCCCTACGGACCGGGGTCGTGGACCGAAGCGCTGTGGCTTTATGCACCCGACACCTGGCGGATCGGCGAATCGCACATCATCGCGCAGGACGACGCGTTCTGGATCCCGTACAGCACGCTGGCGAACAGCGAATGCCACATATACTTGATGGTAGACGCCTATTCGAGCCAGCAATACGTTTCCATCTATGGTCATCTCGTCCGATCGGGCGCGGGCAAAGGCACCCCTCCCTGGTTCCGTGTGACCGTGCCATCCGTGGACGTTGACTGGTATGACCGCACGGGACCGGAACACGAACCGGGAGAGGAAACCTGGGTCGGCATCTGCCCGATGACAACCAACAACAGTCAACGGACCAAGCTCATTGTCCAAATACCCAAGGACGACTACATTCTGCTTACACCATCGCTGACCCTGTTTTGTTCGCCGCCCGAGTCCGTGAGGTTTCTCAAAGCCGACGGCGTCACCGCGATCTGGAGCGGTGCGACCATCGCTTCCCACGAAACGCCACTGCTGCTCTACGTTGATCCACAAACCAACGGTGAGTTCGTGGTCTCTCTTGTCGGTTCCCCCGACGATTACGGCGACTCGCCATCGGACTACCTGAAGGGTGTCGGTCTGAAAGTGGAGATGGAATTTCAGAACTCCAAGATGCAGATTGCGGGACAGTGGAAAGTCGTTGATCCTTTTACCCCGGCCACAGCTCAGATCGGCGTTATTCCCGGTGACATGATCAAGTTCCACGCGAGGCTTACGCCAAGCGTTACGCTTGCCGCTACCGACTATCTGTGGGAAGAACCTGAGACCGGAACCGGCACGGGGCCAGACTTCGCGGTCAGCACTTCTCCGGGAGTCGGTGCCTGGTATCCAGTGAAGCTCACAGTCCTGAGTTCAACCACCAGGGAACGCGAGATCAGGGCCGTTCACGTCGGACTTACGGACGATGTCAGCTGGGGGCTTCTTCATCCGAATCGGGTTTTCGTTTCTCCTACTGTCTACGAACTTCGGGACGAAGCCCTTGCTTGGGCAAGCGCGAACGAAACGGCCCTCGGAGGCGGAATTCACAACGGACGAGCAGATGCCGCGCGTCATGCCTACTGGAACGCGATCATGACGGCGGACTGGAATGTGTCCGATGCTGAAGGCTTGGCTGAAGCACATGAACGGAGCAATATCGACAATGGAGAACCGCACAATGAGAGTGCCATGGACATGGAGAACAACGCTGTGGGGAGAACGCTACCTTCTGGTTCGCCGACACGCGCTCAACTCCAGACCGCAGTAGAAAATGCCTTGGATGCCGGCGCTCTTAGTATTTTGGATTGCCTGCCGAATGTGAACGAAGTGGGGCTTATCAAGCCGTCAAATCAATGAGGAGTGACTTGTCATGAATATTGCCCGAAGCCTTCTGTTTCTAGGAATCACCTGTTCTGCTTGTTTCGCAGAGCCAAACACAAACGATGTGCCTCCAGAAATCGCAGGGGTCTCGTTGGGGATGCACTGGAGGGCGTTTCTGGCTCTTGGCAGGGATGTGGAAGTGCTGAATGCCATGCCGGACAAGACCACTGTTGTTGCGCCCGATCCGGACCATCCGCAGAGGTCTCTAACCGAGAAGCTGGAGAATGGTCCATTTGATCGCGTGATCTACGGGTTCGAAAACGGCACGCTCACTTCAATCATGATTGGTGGAGAGGTGAAAGAGAAACGAGCCAATCGAGCTGGTGTGCTGCGTCAGGTTCTTGTGCAATACGGTGCGCCCGACTCAATAGGGATCATGCGTGACCAGAAAAGTCACGGGTTATTGAAATGGCATGGGAACCACACACAGATTAGGGCAATCCTGCCTACGAAAGATGAAACGGGATTTGTCTGCGTTCAGATCCTGAGCGATAGCGTTGCTGAGCAGATCGAGAATGCGGAAAAGGCCCAATCGCCGCCCTTCCACAGTGGAGAAGAAGGCGAGTCCAATACTCTCATGTCCGTGCTGCGGGCCGAGGTCAGTGTTGTACTCGATGAAACTGCCAAAACGAGACTTCTTCCGCAGAAGTAGGCAAGTCGGGTGCCTCCCCCGCTCGTTACGACTCGCGGCCCCGACCTAAACGGTACACCATGCCACCTCCATGGCGACTGGGGACTGGAGAGGCTGTGGTAAGGTCGCGTAAATTTGCCGAAATTGGCAAGAACTGGGCGAAGATGGTGAAGGGGAAGGGTTACACTGGGAGGCTGGCCTCAGGTGTGGCGCCGACAGCCGGGACGGTTGGCATGCGCGAGGCGGGTTGAAGGCGTTGGTGATGGCCGTACCGACTGGGGTTGGGCAAGCGATGGTCCAGTGCACGAGAGCGGCGACGAGAGCGCATGACGAGTGGCGAATCGTCCACCATTCGCGGCTTGCCCTACATAGCGCGAAGCGCGGCGGAGGGTCGCCGTTCTCGTAGACCGGCGAGATGGGACGATCGGTGCGCGAGAGCGGTGGAAGTAATGGACCACGAAGACACGGAAGCATTTCTGAAGGATGCTCTTGATGCCGCGCCTCAGGCTCGCGTATCATAAGGGCCATGCAACGTATCCTTACGACGATGCTGCTGGCTCTGGCCTGCTGCGTCTCCGCCTGCCGCCAAACCGATGTGCGCACAACCCTCGTGAAGGTGCCGCAGGTTAAAAACGCCGCGTGCGAACGTCAGGTCCGCGCGGCGCTGGGAAAACTGCGCGGCGTGCAACAAGAGAAGCTCGCTTTCGACTTCGCCGCCGGTACGGTTCTGGTCAAGTACGACTCCATGATGCTCGGCATCAAGAATATCGAGCACACGATTGCCGACGCCGGCTTCGACGCCAACGTGTTGTCGGCCAATCCCGGCGCGCGGGCCTCATTGCCTGCCGATTGCCTCCCGGCCGGCACGGCAGCGGCCACCGTTGCGCCTCCCGCAAATGCCGCGCCAGCCAAGTGAAGGCCCGGATCGCTCAATTCCTGGACCAGTTGGCTTTTGCCCGCGGCCTCGCGAAAAACACGCGCAGCGCCTACGGCGCCGATCTAGCGGCCTTCAGTCAGTTCCTCGAAAAGGCCGGCGTATACTCGCCGAATGAGGTCGAGCGCCGGCATATCGTGGACTTCCTGGCCGCGCAGAAAGAGTACGGGCTGGCCGTCGCCACGCTGGCACGCCGCCTGGTGGCGATCAAGATGTTCTTCGGCTGGATGCAGAGCGAGGGCCTGCTGGATGACAGTGTCGCCGCCGCGCTGCAAGCGCCCAAACTCTGGCGCAACCTGCCGGCCATCCTGACACCCTCGCAAGTGGAGCGGCTGATCGGCGCCGCCGGCGGCGACAGCCCGCGCGCGCGCCGCGACCGGGCCATGCTCGAGCTGTTCTATGCCTGCGGGCTGCGCGTCTCGGAACTGGCCGCCTTGCGGATCGAGGACGTCCATTTCGACGCCGGCTTCATCCGTTGCACCGGCAAGGGCGGGCGGCAACGCGTTATCCCCCTCGGTAGCGCCGCGGAAGCGGCGCTACGCAACTACCTCTCGGAGGCGCGGCCGGTAATCTGCCGCCAGCCCGATCAGGAGACGCTTTTCCTGTCACGCCTCGGACGCCCGCTGACGCGTCAGACGCTGTGGCGGCTGATCGTCGGATACGCGCGCGCGGCCGGCATCGCCGAGCGCGTCACGCCGCACTTGCTGCGACACTGCTTTGCCAGCCATCTGCTGGCCAACGGCGCGCAACTGCGCGCCATCCAGGAGATGCTGGGACACGCGGACATTGCCACCACCCAGATTTACACCCACGTGGACGCGGGCCGGTTGCTGGCCGTGCACCGCAAGTATCATCCGCGCGCCTGACCGCCGCATCTCGCGCAACCCAACCCACTGCCGGTAATGACCTATTACCACTGCCCCAGCATTTGCCGCGCTGTCCCGGCACGCGATGTGCTACGCTATGAGACACGGAAAGCACCACGCCCATGCAGAGTAGTTCTCGCCGCTCATATTGGCTACCGGCCTTGATCTTGTGTGCCTTCGTTCTGGCGCTGACCCTCTACGCTGCCAATCTCTGGTTCGGCAACCTGAACCAGGACGAGGGCTGGTATCTTTACGCCGCCTGGCAGTGGGCGGCCGGCTGCGTGCCCTACCGCGACTTCTTCTTCACGCAGGGACCGGTCATGCCGGCCGTGTACGGCTGGCTGTCGCCGCTCTGGCAGAGCCAGGGCGTCGCCGGCGGACGCGCGCTGACCGCGGTACTGGGACTGCTGGCAGCCCTTGCGACCGCAAAGTTGGCGGCATCGGCGGTGCCGCGCGGCCGCCGGCAGGCCGCCGCGCTGACGGCCTTTCTGCTGACCGCCGGCAACGTCCATCACGCCTACTTCACCACCATACCGAAGACCTACGCACTGGCCTCTCTGTTGTTGACCGCGGGCATCCTGCTGCTTTCGCGCGCCGGACGTCCACGCTCGGCCTGGCTGGCCGCGCCGGCGGCGCTGCTGCTGGCCGCCGCCGCCGGGACGCGTCTTTCGTTGGGCCTGGCGCTGCCGGTGGGCGGTGCACACCTGCTGCTGCAGGCGCGCCGCGCGCCCTGGGCCTGGCTCTGGTTTGGCGTCGGCGGTCTGTTGGGAC
>JAQULY010000028.1 GCA_028718445.1 Kiritimatiellia bacterium | reverse complement strand
CGCCAGCGGCTCCCAAGGTCAGCATGCCGGGAGATTGCAGCGGTTCGGTTCGCTGCATCTCCGGCGCGGCGGCTGGCGTAGCGGGGGCTGTTGCGGCGGGCTGGGCTACCGCTGGCGCCGCGGGCGGGGGGGTGGCGGGGTGGGCCACTTCGGGGGCCGCCGGTGCTGCCGGGGCTGGGGCTGCCGGTTGAGCTACCGCGGGGGCCGCGGGGGCGGCTGGCGCGGGGGCGGCGGGCTGGGCTACCGCCGGAGCGGCAGGAGCGGCCGGCGCGGGTTGCGCTTCTTGTGCAAGCGCGCCCGCGGCGAGCAACGCCGTCCAGACGCACAATGCCGTAGATATCGAACGCCACCAAACACTCGATGTTTTCATGACTACACCTTGAACGATTGTGAACAACGGGTTAAACGACTACTCCACTAGGCTTGAATCGCTGCGCGGGGTCGCATCCATAGACTGAAAAGGCGGTCCCGGCGGCGGAGTATCTACTCCTCGCGCCGCCGTTGCGCCATGCTAATGGGATACATGCCTCGCACACATGAATATGATTATGGCAAAGCAAGGGGAGTCTTGCCAAGGGAAAAAGCACGCAAGATTGCGCGTCAAGCTGATTGACCCGTGTCCCCCCCCCGCACACCGCGCGCAACATTCGCTGCCCTTATTCGCGCGCCATATGTTATTCTTATCATTTTTGGGGAAGTACAGACCATGGCGATGGACAAACACTACGATCCGGCGCGCATCGAAGAAAAGTGGTATGCCTGGTGGGAGGCGCATGGCCTCTTTCATGACGACGCACACCGCGGCGGCGAACCCTACGCGGTCGTGATCCCTCCCCCGAACGTCACCGGCATCCTGCACATGGGCCACGCCCTCAACAACGTCATCCAGGACATCCTGGTACGCTGGCGGCGCATGCAGGGTCGCAACGTGGTCTGGATGCCCGGCACCGACCATGCCGGCATAGCCACGCAGAACGTCGTTGAGAAAGCCCTGCGCAAGGAGGGACGTTCGCGCCGCGACCTCGGCCGGGAAGCCTTCATCGAGCGCGTCTGGGCCTGGCGCGAGCAGTACGGCGGCACGATCGTGCGCCAGTTGCGCCGGCTGGGCGCAAGCTGCGACTGGTCACGCGAACGGTTCACCATGGACGAGGGCCTCAGCGCCGCCGTTGTCGAGGTCTTCTGCCGCCTCTACGACGAAGGGTTGATCTACCGCGGCAACTACATCGTCAACTGGTGTCCGCGCTGCCAGACCGCGCTGGCGGATGAGGAGAGCGAGCACCAGGAGACGCGCGGACACCTCTGGCACATCCGTTACCCCATCGCCGGCGGCGGCTTCGTCACCGTCGCCACCACGCGTCCGGAGACGATGCTGGGCGACACCGCCGTGGCCGTCAACCCCAGGGACACCCGCTACACCGGGCTGACCGGCGGCACCGTCACCCTGCCACTGCTCAACCGCCCTCTGCGCGTGGTGGCGGACGACTACGTGGACCCCGCCTTCGGCACCGGCGTGGTGAAGATCACGCCCGCCCACGATCCCAACGATTTCCTGGTGGCGCAGCGCCACCAGCTCGAAGCCATCAACGTCATGGAGGACGACGGCACCATGAACGCCGCCGCCGGCCCCTACGCCGGTCTCGACCGCTTCGAGTGCCGCAAACGCGTGCTGGCCGACCTGGAGGCTCAGGGATTGCTCGAGAAGGTCGAGGACCACACCCACGCCGTCGGTCACTGCTACCGCTGCGACACGGTGGTGGAACCGCGCCTGTCCAAGCAGTGGTTCGTGCGCATGCGGCCGCTGGCGGCCCCCGCCATCGAGGCGGTGCGTTCCGGCCGCGTGCAGTTCGTGCCGGCCCGGTGGGAGAAGGTCTATCTGGACTGGATGGAGAACATCCGCGACTGGTGTATCTCGCGCCAGATATGGTGGGGCCACCGCATACCGGTGTACACCTGCGGCCGCTGCCAGCACACCTGGGCGGCCCGCCAGGCGCCCGAGCTCTGTCCCGCCTGCCAGGCCGCGACCGCGGCCGACATCACCCAGGATGAGGACGTGCTCGATACCTGGTTCTCCTCCTGGCTCTGGCCCTTCAGCACCTTCGGCTGGCCCGCCGGGAATCCTGATCTCAAGTTCTACTATCCCACCCACGACTTGGTGACCGCCTCGGAGATCATCTTCTTCTGGGTGGCGCGCATGATCATGGCCGGCGAAAAGTTCATGGGCGCCGCGCCCTTCCGCCGCGTCCATATCCACGGCACCGTACGCGACGACCAGGGCCGCAAGATGAGCAAGAGCCTCGGCAATTCGCTCGACCCCATCGAGATCATCGAACGCTACAGCGCCGACGCCTTGCGTTTCAGCCTGATGATGATCACGGCCACCGGCCAGGATGTGCAGGTCAACCTGGAGAAGTTCGAGATCGGCCGCAATTTCGGCACCAAGCTCTGGAACGCCGCGCGTTTCATGCAACTGCACATGGAACAGGCCTCCGGCAACGACTGGCGGGCCGCCGCCGGCGACACGGCGATCTTCGATCCCACCCTGCTGACGGACGACGACCGCCACCTGCTGGAACGCTGCGACGCCGCCGTCAGCGCCGTCACCGGTCACCTTGATCGCCTGCGCTTCCAGGATGGCGCCCTGGCGATCTACGACTTCGTCTGGAGCAGCTACTGCGACTGGTACCTGGAATACGCAAAGCTGGACCTCGCCGGCGGCGACGGCCCGCGCCGCCTGCACTTGCTGCGGCTGATGTCGCACGTCTTCTCGAAATGCCTGCGCCTGCTGCACCCGTACATGCCCTTCCTGACCGAGGAGTTGTGGCACGCCATGGGTTACTGCGACGAGATGGACTCGATCATGCGCGCCCCCTGGCCGCGAAACTTCGCGCCCGCCGAGCGTGACGCCTGGGGCATCGCACCGGACGTGACCGAATACGTCGAGGCCAAGCATGAGCTGATCGGCGCGGGCCGCGCCCTGCGCGCGGAATATGGCATTGCCCCCGGCAAACCGTTGCGCTTCGTGGTGCAGGCGCGCGACCTGGAAACAGCCAGGCGTCTGACGCGCGACCGCGTTTCGCTGCACGCCCTGCTGCGCGCCGAAACCATCGAGATCGGCACCGGCGGGGAACCGCCCCGCGGCATGCCGGGCAGTCTCGGCAAACTCGGTGCCATCTACCTTTCGCTGGCGGGAGTAGTGGACATACCGGCGGAGGTGCGGCGCATCGCCGGCGAAGTCGAGAAGTCGCGCCAGTTCCTGAAGGGCGTGGAGACCAAGCTGGCCAACCAGGCTTTTGTCGCCAAGGCGCGGGCGGAGGTGGTTGCCCAGCAGCAGGCCCGCCGCGACGAGCTGCTGGCCACGATCGAGCGCCTGGAGAAACTGGCACGCACGTTGCTGGCCGTGGAGTAGCAGGCAGGATGGAGATGGATACGCAGCCGCAAATATATGGCACGCCGGGCGAACGCGCGCGTTTCAGCGGTCTGCTGCGGGCGGCGCTGCCGTTGGGCGGTGCGCTGCTGTTGTGCGGTTACGCACTGGGGGCGCTGCTGCCCTGGCCGGCTCTCCCGTTGGTGGCCAAGTGCTGGCTGGTGCTGATCCTGGCCACGGCGCTCTACCTGGCGGCGGTCGGAACGCAGGGCCGCGTCGAGGCCTTCTTCAAGGGGGCGCGCGGCGAGGAACTGGTGGCCCAGGCGCTGACCGCCCTGCCGGGCGACTGCGCCATCTTCCACGGCGTGGACCTGGGGGCGGGGCGTCTGCGCCTCTGGCGCGGGCGCGATCTGGACCACGTGGTCGTGAGCTCGCGCGGCGTGGCGCTGATCGAAACCAAGAACTGGCGTGGCGAAGTGGCGGTGCGGGAGGGGCGCGTAGTCGTGAACGGACGCGACCCCAGCCGCCCGCCGCTCGAACAGGTGCGGCGCGAAGCGCGCGGACTGCGCGATTGGCTGGCGCAACGCCTGCCGGATGCGCCGCCGGTGCGCCCGATCGTTTGCTTCACGGGCGCCGCCATTCGCGCGGGCAGCATCGCCATGGAAGAAGTCACGCTCTGCAACGCCGGCGAGCTTGTGGACGCGCTGGCCGCGGAGGAGCGCGCGGCGCTCGACCAGGTTACGCGCGAGCGCATCGTGCAAATGCTCTCGAAACAGGTGTAAAGGAAAGTATGCGGGTCTGTCGTCCATTCATCCGATCTCTGTCGGCGCTGGCCATTGCGGCGTTAGTGCGCTCCGCCGGCGCGGCCTCCAACGGTGTCGCGCGCCTCGAACCGCAGGACCATCATCGCGAAGCCGCGCGCCAGTTCGCGCGCATGTTGCCCGTGTCGCACCTGCTGCAAAAGCCGCTGGACGACACAATCTCTGCGCAGGCGTGGACCAACTACCTGGCAGCGCTCGATTATGACCGCAGCTACTTCCGCCAGGCCGACATCGAAGCCTTGCTGCCCTGGCGCGAGCGTCTCGACGACGCCTTGCGTGAAGGCGACCTGACCTTTCCTTTCGAGGTCTTTGCGCTGTTCAAGGAACGCATGACCGAGCGCTGCGACGTTGTCGAGAAACTGCTGGACGCGGGCTTCGACTTCGGCGCGAACGAGAGCTATACCTGGAAACGCAAGGACGCACCCTGGCCCGCGGACGCGGCGGCGCAGGACGAACTCTGGCGCCTGCGCATCAAGAACGAGTATCTGGGCTACGAAGTGGCGCGATCGTTCGACGCGTCCAACCGGGTTGTCAAGTCCGCCTCCCAGTCGCCGGCCGCAACCGCCACCAACGGTACGGCGTCAGCGCTCGCGCACACCAACGCTCCGGCGGCGGAGGGCATCGCGCCCACCAACGGTGTGCCGTCGCTGACGCCCGAAGAGTTCGTGCGCAAACGCTACCGGCAACTGCAAATCGTCATCGCCGACAGCGATGCCGAATGGGTGCTGCAGCGCTTCCTGAGTTCGGTGGCGGCCGCCTACGACCCGCACACCGCCTACATGGCCCCCGCTGCCATGGAAGACTTCAACATCGACATGAACCTCTCGCTGGGCGGCATCGGCGCGGTGCTCGAACCCGAGGACGGCGCCGCCAAGGTCAGGGAGATCGTGCCTGGCGGTCCGGCGGCGCGCGACACGCGCGACATCCGCCTGCGCGAAGGCGACAAGATCATCGGCGTGGGCCAGGACAAGGCGCCGATCGAGGATGTGCTGCACCTGCCGCTCACCCAGACGGTGCGCAAGATCCGAGGCAAGAAGGGCACGCGCGTGGTGCTTCAGGTCAGTGGCGCCGGCGACATTACCCGGCTGGTGGACCTGGTGCGCGACGACGTCAAGCTCGAAGAACAGGCCGCCACCGGCCACGTCGCGCGCGTCGCGTTTACCGGCGGCGTGACACGCGCTTTCGGCGTGATCCGGCTGCCCGCCTTCTATGGCTCGATGACCCAGAATGCGCGCGATCCCCTGTTCCGCAGTTGTACGCGCGACGTCGCCGGCATTCTGACCGCGATGAACGACGAGATCGAAGGCTTGGCGCTGGACCTGCGCGGCAACGGCGGCGGCTCGTTGCGCGAGGCCGTGGACCTGACGGGGCGCTTCATCCGCTTGGGGCCGGTCGTGCAGGTGCGCGAGATCGGCCGGATCCACGTGCTTCCCGACCGCGACCCGGCGGTGACCTTCCGCAAGCCGCTGGTGGTACTGGTCAATCGCATCAGCGCCTCGGCCTCGGAGATCGTCGCGGCGGCGCTGCAGGACTACGGACGCGCCGTCATCGTCGGCGACTCCCGTACCCACGGCAAAGGTTCCGTACAGACCATCATGCCGCTGGGCAGTGATACCCGCTGGGGCTCGCTCAAGGTCACCTGCGCCAACTACTACCGCATCTCGGGAGGTTCGACGCAACTGCGCGGCGTGGAGGCGGACCTGGTGCTGCCTTCCCCGCTCGAGTATCTCGACATTGGCGAAGACAAGTTGCCCAACGCCATGCCCTGGACGCAGGTTCCTCCCGCGGATTTCCGCCCGGTCTACGACCTCAAGCCGCTGCTGCCCGCGCTGGTCAGCAATTGCCAGCAGCGCTTGGCGACGGACGCGCGCTACGCCAACCATCTCAGGACCGTCGAGCACGTGCGCGCGGTCAGCCAGCGCACGACGCTGCCGCTGGAACGCAACGCGCGTCTGCAGCAGTTCGCCGCCGAACGCGCGCTGCGCCAGGCCGAACTCGAAGAGGAAGACGGCGGGGAGCCGGCGGCGCCCGGCAAAGCGGCTGACGACTCCGATCCGGTCCTCGATGCCGCGCTGCGCGTGCTGGCGGACCTGGCGGACATGCAACAGGGCGTGAGCATCCAGCCCGGTTCCGACCAGCCCGTGGAGGTGCAGGAGTGGCTGAGACGCATCTTCACGCCTTAGGAACAGCGGATCGAGTTCAATTGGGAACCGCGGCCAACAGGGGAAAAGGCACATGACCACCGACTTCGTGAAGATGCATGGCGCCGGCAACGATTTCATCATGATTGACGACCGGGCGCTGGAAGTGCCGTGGCAGGACCACTTCCGCATGGCGGCCATGGCCACGCGCCGCACCGGTATTGGTTGCGAGGGCATCATCCTGATCCAGCCCTCCGCGCGTGCCCATTTCCGCATGCGCTTCCTCAATCCCGACGGCGCCGAAGTGGAACTCTGCGGCAACGGCGCCCGTTGCGCCGCCTGGTTTGCCGCGCGCATCGGCGCCGCCGGGCGCGCCATGACCATGGAGACGCTGGCCGGACTGATTGACGCAGAGGTGTCCGACAACAGCGTCAAGATCTGGATGCCCGAGTCCTGCGGACGCCGCTACGACCTCAAGGTGGATGCCGACGGTCGCACGTTCGAGGGGCACGCCATCACGGTGGGCGTGCCGCATTTTGTCGTCCCGCTGGACGATCTGGCCGGCCTCGAGATCGAGCGCTTCGGTGCCGCGTTGCGCCAGCACGAATGCTTCGCGCCCGAGGGCACGAACGTCGATTTTGTCAAATTCTCGCAGCCCAACCACATTCATATGCGCACCTACGAGCGCGGTGTCGAGGCCGAGTCCGGCGCCTGCGGCACCGGCGCCGTGGCCAGCGCCATCGTGGCCGTGGAACGCGTGGACTTCACGCTGCCTGTCAAGGTCACCACCTCCACCGGCTTCGAACTGCTGGTGGATGGCGACTGGCGCACGCGCCGCTGCACCGGCCTGACGCTGACGGGACCGGTCAAGCAGGTCTTCGAGGGGCGCATCGACCTCGACACGCTCACGATCGCCGATGAGTTGAAATGAATCGCATCCTGCTCGCCGCGGCGGAAGTGGACTCGAGCGGCCGTGCCGTCCTGCACGGACGCCGCGCGCGTCATATCCGCGAAGTGCTGCGCGCGCAAGTCGGCGAGCGGCTGCGCGCCGGCATGCTCGATGGTCCCATCGGTTCCGCGCGCGTGGAGGAGGTGACCGCGGACTCCGTGCGGGTCACGCTGGAGTTGAATGCCGTCGCCCCGGAGCCGTGGATTGACCTGCTCCTGGCGTTGCCGCGTCCGAAGGCGTTAAAGCGGCTCTGGCCGCAACTGGCGGCCTTGGGGGTGGGGCGCATCGTCCTGATCAATGCCGCCCGTGTCGAGCGCTGCTACTTCGACACCCACTGGATCGCCCCTGAGCACTACGAGCCGCTGCTGCTTGAAGGCCTGGAGCAAGCCGGGACCACCCACCGTCCGGAAGTCTGGCTGCGACGCGGCTTCAAGCCCTTCGTCGAAGACGAACTGGAGGCACACTACGGCGCCGCCGCGAAACTGCTGGCACAACCCGGCCCCACGCTGCCGGCGTTGCCGCTGCCGGACGCGCCGCGACCGCTGCTGGCGGTCGGCCCGGAAGGCGGTTGGACAGACTACGAACAGGCGCAGTTGGCTGCGCGCGGCTTCAAACCATTCTCGCTGGGCCCGCGCACATTGCGCACCGACACCGCCTGCATCGCCCTGCTCGGATGCCTTATGTCCAACCAGTATGGCGGCAAAATAGAGCAATAAAAGGACAACGGCAGGGAAGCGGCATTCCGAAGATACTGCTAAAATTGGGCGCATATTGAGTAAATGGAGTCCTCCATGAAAACCGATATGCGGCAATGGGCAGCAAGAGTGATAGAAACCAGGGAGCGGCAGAGTCTGCCGATCCTGTCGGCGCCGGGCATTCCGCTGCTGGGCAGGTCGGCGGCCGAGGTGCATCATAGCGGGCAGCTTCAGTTCGAGGCCATTCAGGCGATTGCGCGGCGTTATCCCACGGCGGCGGCCGTCATGATGATGGATCTCTCCGTGGAGGCCGAGGCTTTCGGGGCGCCGGTGAACTTCGAAGCGCAGGCGGTGCCGACGGTTTCCGGACGTGCGGTGCAGGATGCGGCCGGGATTGAGGCGTTGGCGGTGCCCTCGCTCGCGGCGGGACGCGTGCCGGAGGCGTTGCGCTGCGCGGAGTTGTGCGCGGCGGCGATTTCCGACCGGCCGATGCTGGGCGGCATGATTGGTCCTTTCTCGCTGGCCTGCCGTCTGGCGGACACCACCGAGATGATGGTGATGACGGCTCTCGATCCGGTTCCGGCGCATCATTTGCTCGAGAAGGCCACCGCGTATCTGCTGGCATACGCCCGCGCGCTGAAGGCGTCGGGCGTGTCGGGGCTGCTGATCGCGGAGCCCGCCGCCGGCGTGATTTCGCCGGAGATGAATGTCGAGTTCGCCGTGCGTTACGTCAGGGAGATAGTGCGGGCGGTGCAGGACGACGGTTTCATGGTGGTGCTGCACAACTGCGGCAAAACCGTTAAACAGATTGCGGACTGGCTTAGCACCGGTGTGATGGCTCTGCACGTGGGCAACGCCGTCAGGATGACCGAGATTCTGCCGCAGGTGCCGCGTCGCATCCTGGTGGCAGGCAATCTCGATCCATCGGGCCTCTTCAAGAACGGCACGCCCGCCATGGTGCGCGCGGCCACCAGGGAACTGCTGGAGAGCATGGCCGGGTTCCCCAACTTCGTGATCTCTTCCGGCTGCGACATTCCACAGGCCTCGCCGCTCGCCAACATCGACGCCTTCTTCGACACGATCCGGGAATACAACGGTCGGTAGTTTCGGCTTGCCGCCGGTCGCTCCACCGGTTTAGCATACGTTCATTCGACTCGCGGTGTCATGGAGAGGTGGCTGAGTGGCTGAAAGCAGCGGTTTGCTAAACCGCGGTACTGGTTTTAAGCCGGTACCGGGGGTTCGAATCCCCCCCTCTCCGCCAATATGAGGCGTCTGAGTGCTGCGCCGGCGCCTGACGGCGCAGCACAGTTCGACATGGAAGGGGCATGAAGGTTCGAAGCAAGCTGTCGCTCGCAACCGCCGCCGTCTTGCTGACGTTTCTGGCCGTGTTGTACATGGGCGGCCGCTGGATTGTGCTCACGACACTGCGCCAAGTCGAGCGCAACCTGCTGCAGACCGTTCCCGGCATCAGGCAGGCGGTTCAACAAGAAATTTCGCAGATTGCCGCCGCGGCCGCCACGCTTGCCGCCCAGCCCGAGACCAGGAGACTGCTGGCGCCGGAAACGACCGCCATACAGGCGACAGGCAGCACCACCGGCCTGTTGACGCGTCTGGATATGCATCTTCATGCGGTGGCCGACAGCGGTGGCAGGCTGGTGACGGCGCACGCGCGGCTTCCCCAGGCACCGGGCGTGATTGTAGTACCGGATCCGGCGATCGCCGAGCATCTGCGGCAGGGGGGGGCGCCTGCTGGCCGCCGCCACCAACGCCGAGGCGATGACTTCGGGTGTGCTGATGCTGGCCGAAGGCCCCATGCTGACCGTGGCCGTGGCCATCAGACCGGACGGTGCGGCGGCGACCAACGCTACGCCGGCCGCGGGCATCCTGATTCTGGGGCGGGCGTTGGAGGATTCGCAGGTGCTTAGCCGCATCATGGCCGGTTTCCCGGAGCAGATCGGCTTGATGCGAAGGTATGTCAAGGTCAACGCCGCCACGATGGCGCCTAGCAGGGAGCGATCTGACGCGATGCTGCGCGATCTGATCGAGCTGACCATGCCGGGAGTGCGGTCCGTCAGCCAACCGCTGCGCGCCAGTCTGCCGATCAATGACATCTATGGTCAGCCGGTCTTTGAGTTCTCCTTCGAAATGCAGCGGTCGTTCCAGGACTTGGCGGAGCTGGCCCTGGCCTGGCTGGCGCTGCTGGTGACGGCGATCGGCGCGTTATTGGTGCTGCCCCTGCTGGTGCTTCAGGGCCGAACCGTGTTGAACCCGCTGATGGCGCTGGTGCGGGAATTGCAGCAGATCGAGAACAGCGTGCCCAACGGTCGCCGCATCCGCTGGAGCCGGCACGACGAATTCGGCATGGTGACGGCCACAATCAACAACATGCTGGACGCCATTGATCGCAAGCACAGCGAAGCGATAACCAGCAACGAGCGCACGCGGGCGCTGCTGGCTGCCAACCCGGATCTGATTTTCGTCTTCGACCGTTTCGGCAACATCCTTGACGCCGGAACGCCTGGCGACGAACGCATGGCGCTGCTCTTCCCCGGCTCAGTCGAGGGACGCAACATCCGTCAGGTTGAGGGCGTGCGGCCGGAAGTGGCGGCCAGCCTGATCGAGCACCTGGCCGACGCGATCGACAGTGGGCGCATTCAGTTGTTTGAATACAGCATGAAGAAACCATCGGGAGCGATGTTCTGGGCGGAAGCGCGCATCGTGCGCATGTCGTCTGATCGCGCCCTGGTGATCGTGCGCGATATCACCGCCAAGCGGAATGCGCAGCGCGAGCGTGCGCGACTTGAGGAAAAGATGACCCGCGTGCAAAAGGTGGAGATCCTGGGCGTCCTGGCGGGCGGGGTGGCCCACGACTACAACAACATTCTGACGGCCATGCTCGCGCATGTGGAAATCGTCATGCGCGAAGCGTTATCGCCGGCGGGGCGCGAGGCGGTGGAGAGTATCCGTCACGCGATGCTGCGCGCCACGGCGCTGACCAGGCAGATGCTGGCCTACACCGGGCAAGGGACCTTCAAGTTCCAGCTTACCGACCTGAACCGTCTGCTGCAGGATCTGGTGCGCCTCATGCGCCGCTCGCTCTCGCGGCAGGCCGAAATAGACATTGCACTGGGCGAAGGGGTGCCACTGGTGGAAGCCGACGGCACGCAGATCTGGCAAGTGGCGATGAACCTGCTGCTGAACGCCTCCGATGCGCTCGCGGGCAGCGTCGGCAAGATTCGCCTGCATACGGCTCACGTCACGCCCACCGCCGCCGAGCTCGATGCTTACCTGGCGCTGACGCCGCTGAAGCCAGGTGACTATGCCATGATCGAGATCAGCGACACCGGGCACGGCATGGACGCGCGCACGATCGAGCGGATATTCGACCCCTTCTTTACAACCAAGGCGGTGGGCCGAGGACTGGGGCTGTCGGCCGTGCTGGGCATTGTGCGCGCCCACAACGGCGGCATCAACGTCACCAGCACTCCCGGCCAGGGTACTTGTTTCCGCGTGCTGTTGCCGGCGGCCCGCAACAGCGAAGGCGAACTGCTGTTCGAACTGGAAACCCCGACCGCATCCGCCTTCGCCACACGGCGTATTCCGATTGACGCGGCGCCACCGGTGTCCACCGACGCAGAACGGCGGCTGGTGCTTGTGGCCGACGACGAACCGGACATCCGTCAACTGGTTCAGATGGTGCTGAAGGCCAACGGCTATAACGCGATCCTGGCGAGCTGCGGGGCGGAAGCCGTGAGCCTGCTTGCGCGGCACCGCAACGAGACGGATATCGCGCTGATTGACATGGCCATGCCAGGCATGAACGGTGTCGAGACTATCGACGCCCTGCGGGCATTGGAGCCGCGACTGCCGGTGATCATGATGAGCGGGTACGGTGAGATCGGTCTCAGCACGCCGGGGGTCGCAACCCATTTGAACGGCTACCTGGCCAAGCCGTTCTCGGGCGCGGAACTGCTGGCGGTGATCGAGAAGGGTCTCGCCGCGGTCGCCCACGACCAGGCAGCGGCGACGGACGAACAATCCAGGGGCGAGGGCTAGATGGCACTATCGTCAGAACGTTCCACGAATCTGCCTGGCGGCAGCGTCAGCAGCACGCCTTTTGGCAAGCCAGTTGCTCCGCCACCACCCCTGCCGTCGCCACCGCCGCCACCCCTGCCGCCTCAGTCGCCGCCGCCACTGCCGGCGAAGGGGCCGGTCGCCGCCGGCGGCGCACACGACGGAAAGGGGACGAAGAAAGCCTTGATGGTCCTGCTGCTGCTGGCGTTGTTGGGCGCGGCGGTGGTAATCGCGTTGCAGCGCATGCACCATCATGGGACTGCTGGAGAGGCAACGGCGGCACGACGTTCGCTCTGGCAACGTCTTGTCAGTTTCGGAGATGTGGTTGTCGGCCAAAAGCCAGTGGATAAGCCACGCGCCGCTCCGGTAGAGCGCACTGGTATGCTGAATCCGAAGGCCTCGCTGGATCGGGCGCAGATGGTCGTCTCACAGGTCGTGGCCCGCAATACGGAGGCCACGGCCGACTGGAACGGAGGTGTGACAGGTGCGCCCGAAACCGAGAAGTGGGGCGAGCCGGTGGCCACGCCACCGGAGGCGGCCTCGCCGGCGCCGGATACGGCCGTGCAGGCGCCCGTGTCCGTGCCTGCACCCACCATAGCCGCGCCCCCCGCAACCGCGCCGGTCACGCCCGCCGAAACTGCCGCGGAACCGGTGGTGTGGCCTACACTGATGTTGACGGCGGTAGCGGGCAGTGGCGCCAAAGGTGTAGCCCAGATCAACGGCGAGATGTTGACCGTGGGCGAACAGACCAGCGATGGCGTGCTGTTGGTGCGTGTCGAACCGCAAGCCGCCCTGGTCAAATACGGGGACGCGACGCGCCTGTTACAGGTCAAGAGCCCCCGCGCGAAAACGCCGCCGCCGCCCCGCAAGCGGAAACTATGGCAGCGTTGAGAACACAAGGCCGACTTCAGGCTCCGGCTTCCGCAGCCAGGCTCTGCTGCAGTTTCTGACACACAGTGTCGAAGTCGGCGGGAAGCGCGAGATAGCGGTGGCAGGCATGACCGAGGATCGTCTCCACGTCACGCCGCAGACCGTCATCCAGCGGGTTCAGGACCGCCACCAGATACTCTTCGCCAAGCTTCTCGAACGGCAGTGCGCCCAGACGCATCCAGTAGTCCAGCGGCACAGCGGAGGACGTGTCCTTCTGCACATCGAACGATGTCAGCGGGACTATGGGGGCGCCGCTGCGCTTGGACAGATAGCGCAGGATGCGATCAATGTCCGGCCATGCCCGGTCCGAAAGCACGTGCAACAGCGAAACCGTCGAGTGGCGCTCGTCGGCCGACAGGCGCGAGAGATCCTCCACGATCGTGGCGTATTGTTCCTGGTTCAGTTCGTTGGCCTGCATCAGTTCCCATGCCATGCCCATTTCACGATTGAGGACCTGCCGGCGCAGGGCCACGTCGGAGAGCCGCGTCGCCGCGGTGTTCTTTGGCGCCGCGGCCGCCGCCGCTTCGGGCGTGGATGCCAGCATCGTCTGGATGCTGCGCAACGCCTCCAGCGCCTCGAAATCGTCGGCTGCGAAGGCCTCCAATTGACTGGCCACGGCCCTGGCGGGTTCACGCTCGTCTTTGCGCACCAGCACATGCGCCAGGCGGATGAGCGTGGCGCGCGCGTGCGGCGTGTCGCCAGCCTGCGCATACGCCAGCGAGAGCGCCTCCAAGGCGACGCGATCGTCCGGCGTCGTTTGCAGGATGCCCTCGAAGAGGGCGATCGCTTCGGCGATCGGTTTGCCGTCTTGTGGCAGTGTAGGAGTTTGATTTTGATCGGCCATACCGTCTGGGGTTCCACCCGAACTGTCACATAAAGCTAGCAAGATACATGCCGATCGCCTAGTATGCTTCTTGCTGTCCTGTGTTACCAGGAATACTGACCGATTTATGGATATAGTGGCGGACAAGCAGCAAGGCGGCAGCGGGTTGAGGCTGGCCGACATTCTGGTGCGGCGCGGCGCCTTGACAGCCGAGGCGCTGGCGGCCGCCGAAGCGCGCGCTGGTGGCGAGAGGCTGGAACGGCACCTGGTGCAGGCCAACGAGGTTTCCGCCGCGGCCATGACGCTGGCAGTGGCCGAATACCTGCGCCTTGTGCCGATCGTGTTGTCCCGATTCACTCTGCCCACGCATCTGTTTGAAGCGGCGCCACGCGAGGTATGGTCGCGGCTGCAGGCGGTGCCCGTAAGCAAGTGCGGCACGATGCTGACAGTGGCGCTGAGCGACCCGTTCAACATGCAGTCCCTCGACGAACTGCACGGTCAGACGGGACTGGATATAGTTCCCTTGGTCGCGTCCGAGAAGGACGTGCAGGATCTGCTGAACAAGCTGCAGGCGTCCGACAAGGGGCCGGACATCCAGATTTCCGACATTCTCAAGGACACCGACAGCGAGGTCGAGTACGGTCACGAAGAGCGTGCCACCGAGGAGAGCATCGAGCGGACGCTGGAGAGCGCCGAAGGTGCGCCGGTCATCCGCATGATCAACGCCATGCTGATCGAGGCCTTGCGTTCGCGCGCGAGCGACATACATATCGAGCCGATGGAGACAGTCACGCGTCTGCGCTACCGTATAGACGGCGTACTGGTCGAGCGACCCAGTCCGCCGAAGGCCTTCCACAACGCGTTGATTTCGCGCGTCAAGATCATGTCCGATCTGGACATTGCCGAACGGCGCATGCCGCAGGACGGCCGCTTCAAGATCCGTGCCCTCGGCAAGGAGGTGGACGTCCGCGTCAGCATTCTGCCGACCGTTTTTGGCGAAAAGGCCGTCATGCGCACGTTGGACAAGTCCAATCTGGCGCCGAGCCTGAAGGCGCTGGGACTGGATGACTTTGCGCAGCGCGCCATGGAGTATGCCATCGCGCAGCCCCACGGGATCATTCTGGTGACCGGGCCGACGGGCAGCGGCAAGACCACCACGCTTTATTCCTGTCTGCAGGATCTCAACAAGACCGGCGTCAACATCGTCACGGCCGAGGATCCGGTGGAATACCAGTTGACCGGCATCAACCAGGTGCATGTCAACACGGCGATAGGGCTGACATTCGCCTCGGTGTTGCGCTCGGTGTTGCGTCAGGATCCCGACATCATTCTGGTTGGCGAAATTCGCGACAGCGAAACGGCGGACATCGCCGTCAAGGCCGCGCTGACCGGGCACCTGGTGCTCAGCACCCTGCACACCAATGACGCCGCCGGCGCCATCGCGCGCATGGTGGACATGGGTGTGCCGCCTTTCCTGCTGGCCTCTTCGCTCATTCTGGCGCAGGCACAAAGGCTTTATCGCAAGCTCTGTCCCTTATGCCGCGTGCCGGCGGAAGTGCAGCCGGATGTGCTTCAGGCCAACCGCATTCCCGCCAACTTCTTCGATGGCGCCACGGTTTACGCCGCCAAGGGCTGCCCCAAGTGCAACGACATCGGCTTCAAGGGGCGCGGCGCCCTGATGGAAGTGCTGGCCATCAACGACAAGGTGCGTGACGCCATCATGCGCGGCCTGAACTCGAACGAGGTGCGGGCGATGGCCGTGGCGGACGGCATGGTGCCGCTCAAGGACGTGGGCCTGCGCAAAGTGCGCGATGGCGTGACCTCACTGGACGCGGCCCTGGAAGTGACGGGCGGCGAGTAGCGGGAAAGGAAGCGGAACAATGACCACGCAACCTGGAGCCAAGACTGTAAACGTAACGCACATTACCGGCGTGCATCGCATCGTCAACCGCGAGCTGGTGCCATTCTCGCGGCAACTGGCGGCTATGATGCGCGCCGGCATGTCCATCGTGGTCTCGTTGACCACCGTCGAAGAACAGATCGCGATGCCGAGTTTCCGCTTCGTGGTCAACAGCATCAAAAACGCGGTGGAATCCGGCGGCGCCTTCTCCGACGGGCTGGCGCGGTTTCCGCAGATTTTCGACGATCTCTATGTAAACATCGTGCGCGCGGGAGAGCGCAGCGGCCAATTCTCCGAGGCCATGCGCCGGCTGAGCATGTTGCTCGAAGCGAATGCCAGGTTGCGGCGCAAAGTCAAGTCGGCCATGGCCTATCCGGTGGTGGTGTTGTGTCTGTCCATTGGCATCGCCATCGCCATGGTAACCTTCGTGGTGCCGGTATTCGCCTCCATGTACAAGGACTTCGACGCCCAACTGCCCGGCCCTACGCGCATACTGCTCGCCGCCAGCGACTTCATGAAGCGCTTCTGGTGGTTGCTGGCGCTGGTGGCGACGGCGTTGGTCATGCTGTTCCGGTTCTGGAAGCGCACGCCGGCAGGCGCGCTCGCGTTCGACCGCCTCAAGCTGCGCGTGCCGGTCTTCGGCCAACTGGTGCAAAAGGTGGCGGTCGCCCGCTTCGCGCGCGTCTTCTCGCAAATGGTTCACAGCGGCGTGCCCTTTTTGGACGGCCTGAAGATCGTCGCCAAGGCCTGCGGCAACCTTGTGATCGGCGCGTCCCTGCTGGAGGCGCGACGTTACGTGGAGCGCGGCGAGTCGCTGCACAGCGGACTCGAAGGCAAGGAAGGTATACCGCTGCTGGTTACGCGCATGGTGGCGGCCGGCGAACGCAGCGGCAAATTGGACGAGATGCTCGACAATATCGCCGATACCTATGAAGACGAGGTCGAAACCACCCTCAGCGCCTTGACGTCGCTGATTGAGCCGATGCTGATGGTGTTCCTGGGCGTGTTGATCGGCAGTATCGTGATCGCCATGTTCCTGCCGATCTTCAAGATGTCAACGATCCTGAAGATATAGAGCGCAGCGCGCTTCGACCCAGGCGACGATGCGCGCGGCAACCTCCGCCTTGCGCATCAGCGGCAAGGTCTCGGTCGCGCCGTCACTGCCCAGCAGTGTCACGCGGTTGGTGTCGGCCGCGAAGCCGGCATCCGGTTGCGAGACATCGTTGGCCACAATCAGATCCAGCCCCTTGTCAACCAGCTTGCGGCGCGCCTCCGGCAGCGGGTCGCCCGTCTCGGCGGCGAAGCCGACAAAAATGCGCGCGCCCTTCAGCGGCGCCACGGCGCCAAGAATGTCCGGATTGGGGATCAGTTCCAGCACGGGCGGCATAGTGCGCTTCTTGAGCTTCGACCCGCTGACCACTAGCGGGCGCCAGTCCGCCACGGCGGCCGACATGATCAGAACATCGGCCACCACCAGGTGCCGCTGCACCGCCGCCAGCATTTCACAGGCGCTGACGACATCCACGCGCGTCACCCCGGCAGGTGTCGGCAAGGCCACTGGCCCCGCCACCAGCGTCACGTCATGGCCGCGCGCCACGGCGGCCTCCGCCAGGGCAAAACCCATTTTGCCCGTCGAGCAATTGCTGATAAAGCGGATGGGGTCGAGATGCTCCCGCGTCGGTCCGGCGGTCACAAGGAAATGCATGCGCATAGTGCCGCACAAATCCGCCGGTCCTGCAAGCCGAAACTCACAGTGCGAATTTTTTGCACTAGCCAAGCAACGCCAAATAGACTACACTCCTTCTCAATTCTGCGAACCATTCTCAGACGTGAGCTGGGGTGGTTCATAAGAGGGAGGCCTTGGGCAATGCCGCGAGTGCTGTTAGTAGACGATGAACCCCGCATCCTGAGTTTGCTGCACAGCCTGCTGAAAGGCGAAGGTTTGGAGGTGGTCTCCGAGCGCGACGGCGAATCCGCCATCGCGCGCATCCGCGGCGAACAGATTGACCTCCTGATAACCGACATTCGCATGTCGCCTGTGGACGGCATGGAGATTTTCCGCACCGCCCGTACCGAACAGGCGGACATGCCGGTGATTCTGCTTACAGCCTATGGCGCAGTTGACACGGCCATCGAGGCCATGAAGGGCGGCGCGTTCGACTATTTGACCAAACCTTTCAAGGTTGACGAACTGCTTATCACCGTCCGGCGGGCGTTGGAGTACCGCCGCCTGGTTTCGGAGCGTGACCATCTGCAGCAGGAACTCACGGCACACTACGGTTTCGAAAACGTGGTTGCCCAGAGCGCTCCGATGCGCAATATCTGCGAGATGATCAAGCGCATTGCCCCGACCGACACCACGGTTCTGATTGTGGGCGAAAGCGGCACCGGCAAGGAGGTCGTGGCGCGCGCGATTCACCTCAGCAGCAAGCGCAAGGCCAAGCCCTTCGTGGCGGTAAACTGTGCCGCCATCCCCGAGGCGCTGCTGGAGTCGGAAATGTTTGGGCATGTGAAGGGCGCCTTTACCGGGGCCACGGCCAACCGCGAAGGCCTGTTCGAGGCGGCCAACGGAGGTACCCTTTTCCTGGACGAAATCGGGGCCATGCCGCTCGCGCTGCAGGGCAAATTTCTGCGCGCGCTGCAGGAACGAGAAGTCCGCCCCGTGGGCGGGAGCGCCAGCCGTCCGGTGGACGTGCGCGTGCTGGCGGCTTCGAATGTGGACCTTGAGAAGCGCGTGGAGGCCAAGGAATTCCGTCAGGACCTCTATTACCGGTTGGCCGTGATCCCGCTGGAACTACCGCCGTTGCGCGACAGGCAGGAGGATATCCTGCCTCTGGTGCGCCACTTTCTGCAACGGGAAGCGCCGATGACTGACCGGCAGTACCGGCTTTCGCGCGAAGCCAGGGAGATCCTTTGCGGGTATGCCTGGCCGGGCAATGTGCGCGAACTCGAGAACGCCGTCAAGCACGCCGTAGCTTTCCTGGATGGCGACGAGATCACGCCCGATGTTCTGCCGCCACGGATCGTCAGTCAGTCCAAGCCCGCCGCGGAACCGACCGCCGCCAACGAAATCGAGCAATATCGCAACCTCTCGCTGAAGGCCTTCCTGCGCACGAAGGAACGCGAGTACCTCGAACAGGTTCTGGCGGGAGTCAACGGCGACAAGGAACAGGCCGCCAAGGCGCTTCAGATCAGCCTCGCCACGCTCTATCGCAAGTTGCCCGCCGATGCTTGAGGCCGCGGCAACTCCCTTCTCAACATTGACGCGTGCGGGGGGTGCGGCTATCATGGGCGACGCGCGCGCTACTTGTGCTTGGCGCGCGGCAACAGAGGAGCATGGTATGTCCCGTATATTCAATTTCAGCGCCGGCCCCGCCGTGTTACCGCTGGAGGTCCTGCAGCAGGCTCAGGCCGAGATGGTGGACTACCGCGGTTCCGGCATGTCCATCATGGAGATGTCGCACCGCGGCAAGGAGTACAGCGCCGTGCATGCCGAGGCCATGGCCAATGTGCGCGAGCTGCTGGGCCTGACCGACGAATACGAAGTGCTCTTCATTCAGGGAGGCGCCAGCCTGCAGTTCGCCATGCTGCCGATGAACTTCCTGCCGAAGGATGGCGCGGCGGACTACGTCAACTCCGGTCATTGGGCGGCCGCGGCCATCAAGCAGGCGCGCCTGGTGGGCCAGGTCAAGGTGGTGGCGGACTGCGAGAAGGAAATTCCGGCGCGCGTGCCCGAGGCGGCCGAACTGAGCTGGACTCCCGGCGCGGCCTATGCGCATATCACCTCGAACGAGACCATCTCAGGCGCGCAATGGAAAAGTTTCCCGGTAACTGATGCGCCACTGGTGGCCGACATGTCATCCGACATCCTCTCGCGCCCGTTCGACGCCAAGCCGTTCTCCATGATCTACGCCGGCGCGCAGAAGAACCTGGGGCCCGCGGGCGTGGCGCTGGTGGTCATACGCAAAAGCTTTGCCGAGAAGGGCAGCAAGGGGTTGCCGGCGATGCTGCGTTACGTCACCTACGTCGAGAACCAGTCCATGTACAACACGCCGCCCTGTTACAGCATTTACATGCTGGCCCTGACCACGCGTTGGCTGAAACAGTTCGGCCTGGAGCGCATGCACCGGCAGAATCGCGACAAGGCCGCCAAGCTCTACGCCGCCATTGACGGCAGCAGCTTCTACCGCGGCACCGCCGCCAAGCACTGCCGCTCCGACATGAACGTCACCTTCCGGCTGCCGACGGAGGAACTGGAAGAGCGCTTCTGCACGGAAGCCTCCAAGGCCGGGTTGAAGGGACTGAAAGGGCATCGCTCGGTCGGAGGTGTCCGCGCCTCGATCTACAACGCGTTCCCGGTTGAAGGCGTGGATGTCCTGATCGGCTTCATGAAGGACTTCGAACGCCGTTGCGGCTGAGATGAGCGCCTGCGCATGGCCTCTGGGCGCAACGCCCTTTGACTGGGCCTCGCTGGGACTGGGCACGGCCGCGCACGTCGTTGCCGCCGTACTCGTGACACTTCACAGTCTGCGCTCGCCGCGCGAACCGCGTTCCACACTGCTCTGGATCTACCTGGCCTGGGCCATGCCCATTCTGGGCGTGGTCATATACCTGGCTTTCGGCATCAACCGTATGCCGGTCAAGGGCTGGCAGAAACAACGTTCCGATCAGAGTTTCCTGGCGGCCCGACGCGAAGCCGAAGACGAATCGCACCCGCTAGCCTATTGGCGCGGCCTGCAACGCGCGCTGCTGACCCATCCGGCCAATGCCGGAGACGCCGAAGTCAACCTGGTGCTTGACCGGCTTGTGCCGCAGCATCCGCTGCTGGGCGGCAACCGGATCGAGACTTATACGGATGGCACCGAGGCCTATCCCGCCATGCTGGCGGCCATCCGCGAAGCGCGCCATCACATACACCTGCAGAGCTACATTATCGGCAACGACGCCGTCGGGCGGACGTTTCTCGACCTGCTGGCGGCGCGCGCGCGCGAGGGGGTGCGCGTACGCCTGCTGTACGACGATTTCGGTTCGGCGCACTCGCGCCTGGGCGGACTCTTCTTCGCGTACCGGCGGGTGCCGAACATGCACGTCGTCGGGTTCACGCAGGTCAACCCGATCAAGCGGCAGTTCCAGCTCAACCTGCGCAATCACCGCAAGATCATGGTGGTGGACGGCCGCCACGGTTTCATCGGCGGCATGAACCTCAGCGCCGCGCACCAGCCGGACGATCCCGGGCGCGCGGCCATCCGCGACTACCACTTCGCACTGCACGGTCCGGTCGCGCTGGAATTGCAGTACACCTTTCTGCGCGACTGGTATTATATGACCGATGAGGATGCCGGCACGCTGCTCTCGCAGGAACACTTCCCGCGCATCGAACCGCAGGGCACGACGCCCATACGCGTCGTCAACGCCGGTCCCGCTTCCGAACGCGAGGTGCTCTGCGACGCCTACTTCAGCCTGATCGCCGCCGCGCGCGAACAGATTCTGCTGGGCACGCCATACTTCGTGCCGCCCGACGACCTGCGCCGCGCCCTGCGAGCCGCCGCCCTCCGGGGAGTGGAGGTGCGCTTGCTGCTGCCGGCCAGAACCAACCACCTTACCACCACGTACGCAGCCCGCGCCGTCTATGAGGAGATGCTGACGGCGGGCGTGCGCCTGGACCTGCGGCGCCCGCCCTTTATGCACAGCAAGTTCATGCTGGTGGACGACCGCATTGCCATGCTGGGCACCGCCAACTTCGACAACCGCAGCCTCAAACTCAACTACGAAACCAACCTGCTGGTTTTCGATCCCGACTTCGTGTCAACCTTCAAACGTCTGGTGCTGGATGACTACGCGCTGGCCGACAGGCTGGAACTGGACGTCTGGTTGAAGCGCAGTCACGCCATGCGGCTGGTGGAAAATTTCTTCAACCTGATTAGTCCGGCGCTGTAGTGACTCCGCATGGCGCCATCCCGCAAAATGCGGGGCGCGCCGGCTTACTCCAGCCCCAGCTTCCGTTCCAACTGCCAGTCGCGCCGCGCGCCGAGCTTGACCGCCTGCCGGTAGTACACTTCCGCCTCCTGAACGCCATCCGTGCCGGGCGCCATTGCCAGCCGCAGCCAAGCCAGGTTGACGTAGGCATGTGGATGGGTCGGTTCCAGCTTTACGGCCTGGTCCAGCGCCAGCATGGCGTCGTAGTAGCGTCCGGCGCCGTAGTAGGCGCCTGCCAACGTCAGCAGCAGGGGCAGATCCTCGCCCGTGCCGCGCAGGTCCTCCAGCGCGGCCAGCGCTTCGTCGTGGCGCCCCTGGCGTACGCGCACGGTGGCGATCATCAGGCGCGCCGGACGGCTGCCCGGGTTCTCGCGCAGCAGGCCGGTCAGGAGGCGCGCGGCATCGTCAAGCTGTTCGGCCTCCAGCCAGGCACGCGCCTCGGCCAGGTCTGCCGCCAGTTGCCGTTTGGGCGCGGACGCCGGCGCGGGGGTGGCGACGGCGTCGTCATCGTCGCTGCCGTCTGAGGCCGGCTCCGGCTGCGCGGCGACACTATCGGGAACATCCTTGGCGACGGTGGTGCCGGTCTTCGCGGCTGCGACAGGGGGTGTCTTGGCCGCGGGCGTGGCGGGCTCGTCCGTACCGGGCGTTCCCGAGAGGCGGGCGCGAATGCGGCCGATCTGGTCTTCGCCATAGGTCCACCCGTAGCG
>JAQULY010000027.1 GCA_028718445.1 Kiritimatiellia bacterium | reverse complement strand
ACACTACCTTAGCATGAGGAGTGTACCTGACGGCGGTTCGATACCTCTAAAGTCCAGGAACTCGCTGCCGGCCTTCTGGTTAAGATACGATGCCTTGACCCACGCCCCGGACCGGCTGGTCACGGATACCCTTACCTCATCCAGGTCGGCGTGGATGTTAGCGGCGGGCATATTGCCGGGTTGTGGGCTGTATCCGGTAGTTGTCGCGCCCACGCAAATGCTCCGGCTGAGTTTTTCGAACAGCCTGCGGCCAGAGTTTGATTTGTTGATGACAAGTGAGCCGTCGAAATAGCCTTTTACCGTTGTGGTGTCGGTCCCGGTATCGTAGTGGTACACACCCACGACATGATGCCACACCCCCGTGGTGAATATTCCGTCCACAATGGCGCCCCCATCACCGCCTGTACCACTAGCATAGGCCTTGAAAGACTTGTTGTTTCGATAAGACAGCATGGCGTAGTAATAAGGATTCCACGAAGTATCCCCGATCGCCACGATGTGCGAATCATGCGCCCAATCAACGGCGCTATCCAGCGGCCGCACCCAGGCCGAGTATGTCAGGCCGTTGGTTGTATCAATGGACTTCACTGCCGTGGCCAGGTAGTGGTAGGGCCGTGATAACGACACGGCGTTGCCGATGACGCCTGCCTGTCCTTCCCCGATAGCGCCCACGGCGCGCAGGGAATCTATGTTGACGGTATATGCCGTGGCGTCCGAGGAAACGAATTCCCACTCGATCCGGGCAATGGCGTTCGGGTCAGGCGCCGTGGCGCCTATCGTCCCGCCAGAAGCAATCGAGCATCCTAAGTGTTTCCAGTTTATACCGTTCCAGGCATCTAGGTTCTGGCGGCGGTAGTTGCCGGTCGTGTCGTAGAACGTCACGCGTTCGGAAGTGAACTGGTTGTCGTCCTTCGAGCATTGGAAAAAGAACACCAGCTGGCGGGTGCCCAGCGCCATCGGCGCGGCCGGCTCATACACGATCTTGTTGGTCTGGCCCACGGAGACGGAGCTTACGGTGTCCCGAACCGCCGAGGTGCCGGCTACGTTGGGGTCTCGCGTCGTGTGCAGCGACAGCAAGGTTCCCGTCCAGCGTTCCAAGCTTTCGCAGTCCGTGATGGCCACGTTGCCGGTGGTTAGTCCGGCGGGTCCGATGGTGAGATCAACATCGCCGGCGGTCGAGTCCGGCTGGGTCACGCCGTTGGACGTTTGCATGTGCCAGACTCCGACGTGGGAGCTGTCCCACACTTCGGCGGGATTCTGAACATCGCCGGCGTCTGTTCGGCGGAAATAGAGATAGAAGACAGTGTCCGCGCTGCTGCTGACCAGCGGGACATTGACCCAGAAGACCGCTTGCGCGTTCAGCGCGTCGTACGATTCGCGTTCGAAGTACAGCGGAGTACCGCCGTCCCCAGCCGTGAAACGAACATCGCCCCCATCCGTCCGTGCCCGCGCGAAGTCGAAGTTTTGCGCTGTCAGGCGAACCAGAACCGGAAAATTGGTCAGGTCTTCGTCAATCAGGCTGCTGTCAATGGCGATGGCTTTGCGATACTTCCACCCCGGCAGCCAGGAAGCCGTTGATTCCGGGGCGCCGAACATCAGGAAGGAGTTGCCGACCTTCTGGTTATTGTATGACGCCTTGACCCACGCCTCGGATCGGCTGATCAAGGATACCCTCACCTCGTCCAGGTCGGCGTGGATGTTCCCGGAGGGCTGGTTTGCGGGCGGGGAACCGTCTGCTGTCATCGCGCCCACGCAGATAGGCCGGTTGTCGGTTTTGAACATTTTACGGCCGGATTCCGACTTATTGATGACAAGTGAGCCGTCCATATAACCCTTGACCGTTGTGGTGTCGGTCACGATATCGTAGTGGTACACACCCGCGACATGATGCCATACCCCCGTAGAAAATCCAGACACAGTGGATTCAAGGGTACCACCTTGACCGCAAGTTAAGGCCTTGAAATTTTTGCCGTCCCGATAAGCCATCATGGTGTAATAATAACCAGGCCAATTGCTACCCCCGATGTCCACGATCATCGCGTCCCACGGCCAATCAACGGCGCTATCCAGCGCCCGCACCCACGCCGAGTATGTCAGACCGTTGGTTGTATCCAGGGACTTCACTGCCGTGGCCAGGTAGTGGTTGGGCCGGGATAACGACACGGCGTTGCCGATGACGCCTGCCTGTTCTTCTCCGATTCCACCCACGGCACGCAGGGAATCTATGTTGACGGTGTATGCCGTGGCATCCTTGGAAACGAATTCCCACTCGATCCGGGCAATGGCGTTCGGGTCAGGCGCCGTTCCGCCTGTCGTCCCACCCGAGGCAATCGGGTATCCCATGTATTTCCAGTTTGCTCCGAACCAGGCAACGAGGTTGTGGCGGCGATAGTTGCCCATCGTGTCGTAGATCGTCACGCGTTCGGATGTGAACGTGTCGTCGTCCTTTGAGCATAGGAAAAAGAACACCAGGTGGCGGGTACCCAGCGCCAGCGATGTGGCGGGTTGGTACACGATCTTGTTGGTCTGACCAACGGCGACGGAACTTACGGTATCCCGAACTGCGTAGGCTCCGGCCACGTTGGGGTCCCTCGTCGTGTGCAGTGACAGCAAGGTTCCCGTCCAGCCGTCCAGGCTTTCGCAGTCCGTGATGGACACGATGCCGGTGGCCAGTCCGGCGGGTCCAATGGTGAGATCAACCCCGCGGGCGGTCGAGTCCGGCTGGGTCACGCCGTTGGTCGTATGCATGTGCCACACGCCCACGTGGGAGCCGTCCCAGACGCCGTCGGCGTTGGCGCCGTCGGCGCCGCTGTTGCCGTAATACATGTAGAACAGCGTGTTGGACACGCTGCTCACGAGAGGCAGCCTTACCCAATATGCCGCCTGTTTGGCCGCGGCGTCGTGCAGTTCGCGTTCGAAGTCCAGCAGTGTGGTGCCGTCGGCGGCCGTGAAGCGCAGATCGGTTCCGTCGGCCCGGGCCAGGGCGAAATCAAAGGAGTCCGCGTCCAGCCGGACCAACAGGGGGAAGTTCGTGAGCGCGGCGGTCACCTGCGCATGGTCCACCGCAACAGGCTGGCGGTAGCTCCAGCCGTCAAGCCAGTCGGCCCGCAGGCCCGCGGTCCACAGCAATGCCGCGCAAACCGTCATGAGACTTGTTTTTTTCGTATGCATGAGCGTTTTCTCCGTGTGCCGGCGTTTACCTCATGGAAAGATACTGGTCCTTTAAAGTCATTATATTACTAGAATGTCTCCGCGCTGACAAGGACTATTCTGCGGCTGCTCTGCGACTGCGACTATTATGTGTCCGCTTCGATGACGGGTGGCAGCAGGACGGTCTCTGGCTGGAGGAGGCGGCTCCCGATTGCTTTCATCAGCAGAGCCGCGCATTCGGATGCGAGATCGCCTCGAAACCAGGATTCGAAAAGCTTGGGCGCGCGGTTCAGATACGTCGGCGTAACTGAGAGCAGGCCTAACGCCGGCCTGGCGGCGCTGGAATGGCATGCATAGCAGTATCCGATCACGGCGGGAACGAGTCCGGGTTCGACCACCAGTCCGTCGAAGCGCCATGCGGTCGATCGTCTCAGGAATGGCTCCACTTCGCCATGAATCGTATCCGGCGCGCTCCACAGGATGACCTCCGGACCGGGAGCGACGCCATGCGCTCTGCACGCGCGCCGGTATCCGCACGCGATTTCGTGGGCGGGCGGATAGCCCTCGATTCCGGTCACTAGCCCGATGCGCCGGCAACCCGCATCCCACAGCCGGCGGGTCATGTCGTGCGCGGCGGTCTCCCAGTCATAGCGTGCTATCCAGTGCCGCCCTTTCAAGCGGTGCGAACCCAGGATCACGGAAGGGATCGAGATGGCGTTGACAAAGTCCTTCCATTCGGAATCGAGCGTGCCCGTCAACACGGCGGCGACGGCGCCTCGCAGCAAGTTCATGGTCTTATCGTCCGGGACTTGCGCATGGATCACGTCCAGCGCGTAGCCGCGTTGCTCCAGCAGCTCGCCAAGGACTCGGATGACGGCCTGTCCCGGCGTCGCCAAGGGCCGCGGCACGGTCGCGGGTTTGGGCACATCCACAAGCGCGACGGTTCCGATGGTTGGATGAGCCTTCTTCAGTGCGCGTTTCAGATAAGTGCCGCTTCCGTGGACGCGGTCCACGATCCCCGCGCGCGCCAGTTCGGCAAGAGCCCGACGGACGGTGATCATGCTGGCCCCGAGCCGCTCGGCGAGTTCCTGCTCGGACGGCAACCGGGCGCCGACGCCAAGCCCCTCTTTCATGGCATAGCTCAAGACGT
Organism: Kiritimatiellia bacterium; assembly: GCA_028718445.1. Classification (GTDB taxonomy): domain Bacteria; phylum Verrucomicrobiota; class Kiritimatiellia; order RFP12; family JAAYLN01; genus JAQULY01. The sequence goes on along the minus strand of JAQULY010000027.1, from coordinate 18,259 downwards.
CGCGTTGCACTTTGACGTACTTCGGGCTTCGATCAAGGGACACTGCGGATTTGGTGGTCATGGCACGGCGTGCTCCAGCGCGCATGGGAAAAGGTATATCACCGCGGCTTCGGTTTTGGCCACGTACAAATTGCCGAGACATCCTTCAACCGGATACTCAGATCCTTGACGGGAACCATTTCATCCAGGTACGGCGTCAGGTCGTTCATTTCCACGGCAAACCCCTTAAGCTTGATCGGGAAGTCCACGCGCAGATCACCGCCGGTGTTGAACCACTGGGAATGCATCCAGCCGGTGGGTTTGACATCTGCCGGGATAGGCGTCGGCAGGTTGAGCTTCAGGAAATTCCAGCCGTCGAAATTGATGGAGATTCTGCCCGGCCAGTCGAGCATGTCGCAGCCCCAGCCGCCGCGGCCGCTGGAGAGCCAGGTCTCGCCCTTGGCATCCTCGAATTCCCACATCACCCGGCCCCAACTCGAATTGCCCTTGACCCAGACGCCGAGCGCCGTCGGTTCCCCCGGAATGGGAACCGGCTCCTTCAACTGCAAATAGATGCGCTCTGACACAGTCTCCGGAAGACAATTACTGGGGATCATCGTGACCTGAAGACATGCGCCTTTCTCCGGGTCAGTGACCGTTTCCAGTGTCGCGCGTCCCAGCGGTGCCAAACGCTTGTCCGACTGGTCCGCGATTGTCCACGCGGCGGAATCGTTCAGGGGGGCAACCACCACCGCGTTCTTGGGAACGGGGTCCTCAGGGAACGCGCTCGCGCCGGGAATCGCCTCCTCGATTCCGACCGCCGACCTGAGATATGTCACCCCCGTCCCGACCTGTAGCCGCAATCGCTTGCCGGTGGTCTTGAGACGGCGTTCGCGCCCCATAATGTCGATGGCCGTTAGCTTGGTCTTCCTGACGAAGCGAAGCGCGACCTCGCGCGTGCCGCGGACGGTCCACAACGCGTAGACCCGACCGCCGGACGTCTCGAACTCCACGATGTGCAGTGAGGTCGAGCCGGAGGGAACAACACGCTTGAGCTTCGCCTGATCCAGCACCCGGGTCAGCGTGGACATGGCCACGTAGGCCGGTTTGGGCTGGAGCAGCGGATAGCGCGTCGTGAAGGCCTGGCCACCGCCCCACGTGGAGTGATAATAGGAGTTTCCCTGATCGCAGATCATGAGCGGGGTGATTAGCGGGGAACCATACGCATGCGCGATCAGGCAATCCCGCATCACCCATTCCGCGTGGGTCTTCAGCCCCAGGCTGTCCGCCGGCCGGAAGACCCATTCCGGACACGCGGAGATCGGCACGTCGCCATACCCGAATTTGCGCGCCGTCTCCTTGACGAGCAACGAGCCGCCCAGCATCCCGGCCTCGTGCAGTTTCTCGGGAATGATCGTCTGCCCCGTCGCCTCGATCCCAAAGTAGTCGATGTTTTCACGGGGGTATCCCCGGCGGAGGAATTCCGCGATCAGGTGCCCGGACCAGCCCGTGTTGCCGAAGATCAATTTGATCCCAGGGTGATTCCTGCGGTAGTACTCGGTCAATCCAGTGGCTTTCTTCCAGAAATGCTCCTGGAAAATCTTTTCCTGCTCCGCGTTCATCTTCGGCGGCGTCCCGCCGTTCAATTCCGGCGGGAACGGGAACCATTCCGCCCCCCGGGCTTCATTGGGGCCGAAGTCCTCGTGGAAGATGAGGGCCAGATTGCAGTGGGGAAACCGGGCCAGTGTCTGTTCCAGAGTGTTGGTCATGAGGGGAAACCACTGATCGAAGTCAACATGGTAATGCCGGTACAGATAGCGCACGTTGGAGAGCGTGCACTTGTAGGGCGCCAGCGTCGCCTCGCTGTGGATTTTCCAGTCCATGACGAGACGGCGCAGACCGGCGCGTAGGAAGAGCGGGCCGACTGGCTCTGCCGCGCGGGGTTGTCCGTGCACGCCGACGAACCACCAAGTGCCGTAGGGTGATTCGTAGCCCGCCTGCCGCGTGTCCGGCGGCAACACCGCAAAACTGCTTGGATGCCGCACGAGTTCCTTGCCGGACTTGTCGCAAAGCGAGAACCGTATGCCGTACCACCCCACGTCGGAAACCGACATCGGCACAAAAACAACTTCGTTCGTCGCCCCGGCCGGAAGCGCGATTTTCCGGTTTTGCTTCTGCTCCTTTCCGAAGAAGTCCGTCACCGTCCAGCGCAGGTCTAACGCCTGCGGCGCGCCGGTGTTGTTGCACAGGTGTATCTCGTATCCCGGGTCTTCGGATGTGTAGAATACAGCGCCGGCCTGCCGGGTGCGGCACAGCATCGTGACGGGCGTTTCTTCCAGCGTCAGGCCGAACACGTGAACAGCGCTGGGCAGGTTCCGCGGATCGAATTGCGGAGCGATGTGCCCGGTCTCGGGAGCGGCCAGCCTCCAAGTCTCCTGCCCGCGACTTCCCTGGGCGCTGGTCAGTTCCAGGTCGAAGTAGTCGCCGCCGCCCCAACGCCCACGCACGTCGTCCGCCAGCAGGTCCTGGATCGCGCCGGTTTTGACGGGCACGCGGACCAGGTAGAGCGGTGTCGAGCACACCACTCCCTGGTTGGTCATGCTGAGCGTGCCGACCTGCCGGATGTCTCCGGAGGGCTCCTCGCCCGGCGCCGGAAACTCGACGACCGTGTCGGCGAAGGCGTCGCCGCGCCCGTCCGGGCAGTACCGCGTGAGCCGGACCTTTAGGAGCCGCGCCCGTCCGGGGTCATCCTCCAGGGCGCACAGCAGGTGTGCATAGGCATATTGACGGCGCGGCACGGAGAAGATGACCGTCTCCCGGGCGCCGTCGAACGCGGAACGCTCGTAGTAGGTGTCGCCCAGCATCTGTCCGGTCTTGATCAGCCGCTGCGAGGCGCCCGCGTCCACGCTTTGCGCGGGTTCCACGACCTTCAAGGGAACGTGGCCGAAGTCGCGATGTCCCGGCGGGATCGACGCGACGGCGTTGCTGAACACGCCGGCCCGAGCGTAGTCTTCGAGATCCACACGCAGGAATCCGTTCGCGAACGCCGGTTCCCGCCAACGCGCCGATTCCAGGACGGCGTCCGCGGCGAGCCGCAGCGTGACGTTCGACGCCGACGCCGCCATCGGGTAGCCACCCGCGTACCGCCCGTCCATCCAGACTTCGAGGCGTTGCGCCTGAAACCCCAGACGGAGCGTCAGCGGATGACGGCTGGCCGGCGGCAGTGTCTGCCATTGTGCCATGAATTCCTGCTGCGCCTCGTGATCGTAGAACGTCAGATCGGGACGGATGAAATGACGTATGCCTCCGGGGCCGGTGAGACAGGCGTCGGGCCCCGTGAAGTTTGTGGGGTCCGTTACGCCGCCCCAGGCGCCCTTCTTGCCGATTTGGAATCCCGCATCCGCCGCGGCAAACCGGAAGCCGGCAGGCTTGCCGTTGGCTCCCGCATACGCAATCTCGATGCCCCGGGCATTGCTGCCGGCGCGGCCGCGGATTTCCAGTTCCTGGTCCGGATGCATGGGCAGCGTGACTTCCAGTTCTCCTTCGGAAACCCAGTTTGTGCCGGTCGGAACGGCTCCCTGTACCACGGCATCATCCGGCAGGGGAATGCTGAATGCTTGCGCGCCGGCGATGGCGGCCGGCAAAAGCGACAAAAGCAGACAGTTGAGGCGACAGGCGGTCGTTGTCATCTCTTTAACGTATCTCCTTCCACCAACCAAGGAATGGCTGGATTCTGAGGACATTCTTTTGCCATTGCTGAGTACATGCCGGTCAATATGGCATGGCATCCCGAAGTCGGTGCAGCAATCCTTTACCCTCCTCGACCGAGGCGGCACCGACCGCTATCACAATGTTCCGTTTCGCGGGCCAGTCGCCGCTCAGCATGCGTCGCATTTCGGGCGAGTGTTCGCTGAAAGCCCCGGTCGGCATGATCACGACCCGCTTGGGCGCCCGCTCGCACAATGCGTAGAAATCGTGGCGCGAGCAGTCAACGTCAAGCCCGGTGATGGACGGCGCCTTGAAGAAATCGTCGATCACTTGACCGGCGATGCCGCAATAATGCATGCGGCCGCCGCCCATGCCGTCAAGAAACCGGATGTCGCGCGGGAGCACGTGGTCGCGGTAGAGTTGCGGCGAGATCATCTGCATGGAACAGTTGCTGATGCGCGCTGCCCCCTTCCACAGGGCACCCCAGTCGAAAAACCAATCCTGATCGTCGCTGATCATGGCCTTCATGCGCCTGGAGATGGCCAGCATGAAATCCGTGACCCGATCCAGCAAAGCATCGACCTCATCCGGGCAATCGTAGAAATCCGTCAGAATGTCGTTTCCCCTGATCAAGTGTGCGGAGTTGAAGGCGCTTTGGATGTCGGGATGCTGGATATGCACGCCCGGCGGAAGGTGTTCCTTCCACAAAACTGTCCATTCCTCCAGTTTTCCATACCAGCCGGCATTCAAGGCCGGCATTGGCAAACGGTGAACATCCCCGGCTGCCTTCAAAACATGGTCGCCCGCCGCCGGCAAGTTGTTCTCCGGAACATGCATGCGGCACCCGAAGGCGGCGGCCACCTGCGCCGTGCCGAATTGCACGCGCACCGTCGGAACGCGGTCGTCGCCGATTTCCAGATGCGGACGCAACCCATCCAATTCGGCCCGCAGCATGACCAGCGGATCGGCCAACCGCTCTTCCCAGGTCGGGATGCCGCGAACAGGCGTATTGACAATGATCATGGGCCGGCAACGTTCCGGGTCCTCGTGCAGCCGGCGATACCGCGCATACACCTTCCGGAAATGCGCCAGTGTTGCGTCGTTTATCGGCAGGTAATCGGCAAGGGGCGGATGCTCGGCAAATGGATGATTGTCGTTCATCTGCTTCTTCCCCGTGGCGCACGCAGCCGCGCCCTCCTCGGTTCGAGTCCTAATATTACTAAGATGACTTTGCGGCGGCAACGTTTTTAGACACGTTTTAGTGCGCGGGTGTTCACACGCCGGCTCAGGTCGAAGGCCTGGCCGGGCGCCTGTACCCCTAAACTACGAGAGTTGCAGCCTCCTCTGCCGCCCAGCCATGCGCTCGCACTTGCGCTTGCGGCTCGGCAGAGCCTCGCCCTTCAATGCGCTCGTTCACTCGCGCGTGGATAAAACCAGTGGAGGGCGAGCGTCCTCGCGAGCCGTCTCTGCGCAATTGACGTGCATGGTTCGGTGGCACAAGTGCGCAACTCTCGCAATACGGGGCTATACTTGGCAACTTGGCAGGTCGCGCTACAGTGACTATGCTTATCGACTATGCGCAAGCATCTGGACAATCTTGCTGGTACAATCGCTCGGGCGGTGCGCCTCGTCTGGCGCAGCCACCGGCGTCTGGCGCTGATCCACCTGCTGCTGACGCCATTGCTGGCCGTGCTGGCGCCTCTGTCCCTGTTCATTCTGAAGCGGGTGGTGGATGTCACCGAACAGATCTGGACCGCGGGCACACGCACGCAGCTCGCCGCCTGGCGTCCGCTGTTCGGCCTGCTGGCCGTCGCGGCCGGCGTGATGTTGGCCGGCATGCTGCTGCGCGCGGCGCTGACGTGGTTCGGCCAGGCGCTGCAGTTCCGCGTGGATGACCAGGTCCGGCGCGGCCTGCATGAGCGCCTGCTGGCCTTCGACCTCGAGTTCTTCGAGAACCCGGAGCGGCTGGACAAGCTCTATCTGGCGCGCGATCAGGCGCTGCAGCGGCCGATACATATGGTTACCGGTTTGCTTCAACTGGTGCGTAGCGCCGCCGCCGCCGCCGGCATCCTGGCCCTGCTGGTGTCCTTCCGCTGGTGGCTGCCGCCACTGTTGCTGGTCGGCGCGCTGCCCGGCATGGCGTTGCGGCTGCGACGCGCCCGCAAGCTTTACGCCTGGCGTCAGGAACTCATGCCGGTCGAGCGCGAAACCGCCTACTTCGACCGCGTGCTCTCCGGCGGCGCCCACGCCAAGGAGTTGCGCGTCTACGGCCATGGCGCCTACTTCCGCGAGCGTTACCAGGAACTGCGCACACGCCTGCGGAGCACGCAGCTCGATTGGCGCCTCTACGTGCTGGGCGGCGACTTGATCGCGCAGGTCGTGGCCCTGAGCGTGGTGGCGGCGGCACTGGCGTTACTCGGACGCGACGTGCTGGCGGGCGCGGCCACGCTGGGCGGAATCACCATGTGCGTGCAGGGCATCAACCGGGGCCACGGGGCCTTGAGCGGCATCATGAACGGTCTGGTCGGATTGTACGAAGACGCGCTCTTCCTGCAGGGCTACGAGGAGCTGATGCGGCATCCGGTCAGCATCCGTGCGCCGGCGCAGCCCAAGCCGGCACCGCGGCGCGTGCGCGCGGGCGTGGTCTTCGAGCATGTCTCCTTCACCTACCCTGCCGCGAAGGCGCCCACGCTGCGCGATGTCTCGTTCGCACTGCGTCCGGGCGAATGCGTGGCGCTGGCGGGCGGAAACGGCTCCGGCAAGAGCACCGTGGTCAAGCTGCTCTGCCGCTTCTACGATCCCACGGAAGGGGCCATCCGCGTGGATGGGGTTGACCTGCGCGACTTCGACCCTTGGGAGTGGCGGCAGCGCCTCGGCGTGTTATTCCAGGATTTCGGCGTCTATCCGCTGACGGCGCGCGAGAACATCTGGTTCGGCGACATCGCGCGCGATCGGCACGCCCCCGACCTGGCCGAGGCGACCCGCCGCGCCGGCGCCAGTCAGTTGGTAGGCGCGCTGCCGCGCGGCTACGACACGCGCCTGGGCCGCGTCTTCGCCGACAGCGTCGAGCTGAGCGTCGGACAGTGGCAACGCCTGGCGCTGGCGCGCGCGTTCGCGCGCGACAGCGCGCTGTTCGTGCTCGATGAGCCCACCAGCGCCCTGGATGCGGCGGCGCAACGCGACCTGCTGGCGCAGTTGGCCGACTGGAAGCGCGACCGTATCGTGCTGCTGGTGTCGCACGGCCCCGCCGCCATGCAATCCGCCGATCGCACCATCACGCTGGCGCGCGGTCAGTTGGTTGGAGAAGGTTAGTTCGCGCGACGGCGGCCGCGCGCCGCGATCAGCAGGATGCAGATTTCGTAAAGCGCGCACATCGGCAACGCCATGGCGATCTGCGAGACGGGGTCAGGCGGCGTCAACACCATCGCAATCACGAAGATCAGCACGATCGCGTGGCGCCGCTTGGCGCGCAGCACGCCGACCGGCAACACGCCGCACCAGCCCAGCGCCAACAGCGCCAGTGGAAGCTGGAAAGCCAGGCCGAACGCCAGGAGCGTCTTTACGATCAGCCCCACATAGTCCTCCAACTGCAGCGGCCAGATCTCGATACCCATCCAGGCATTGACGCTGAAGAGCGCTTCGATCGCCAGTTTCAGGGTGGTCTTGTAGGCCAGCAGCACGCCGGCCACGAAGAGCGTGCCGGAGGCACACAGCGCCACCCGCACCGCGCGGCGTTCGCGCGGCCTGAGACCGGGAAAGACGAACTGCGCCACGAAATAGAGCAGAAACGGCAGACTGAGCGCCAGTCCCCCCCAGAGCATGATCTGGAAAAGCACGCCGAAGCCGGTGCCCAGGCGCTGGCCGCGGACCAGCGCGTCAGGGTCGCGGCCGGTCAGTTCGAGCGGGTAGAGGATAGCGCGCAACACCCAGGGCGCGACCGGGGCCATCGCCAGGGTCGCCGCCAGCCAGGCCAGCGCGCAGCGAATGAGGCAACGGCGCAGGTCCGCCAGATGTTCCAGAAAGGTGCGCGGCGGATCGTCGTCGGGATCGGCGGCGTTCCGAGACGCTTCGCTGGCGCCGCTCATGGCTTGCGCTCCTCGGTAGGGGACCGCTGCTCGTCGCCGCCATCGGGCGAATCGGTCAGGCCGGGGCGAGCCTGCCGATCAGGCTGATCCGCCTGCTTCGTCTGCTCTTCCACGTCCTTCTCGAACGACATCAACTGCAGCCGGAAGAGGTCCGCCGCCTGTTGCAGGCGGGACAGCAGTCGCCCAAGCTGGCGGGCCATCGCCGGCAGACGGTGGGGACCGTAGACAATCAGCGCCACCACGCCAAGCACGGCCCATTCGCCGATGCCGGCGGAGTCGAACAGCAGGCCCAGCGGCGAATAATCCGACATGGTCGCACTCCGTAAACACGCAAAGCCGCGGCGCCGGGCCTGCCCCGGCCGCACGCGGCCTCGTTTTCGGCGCTGCCAATATTCCCGTCCGCGCGCCTACTTGTAGAGCGCAAACTCTCCGCGGCGGTTGAGGCGCCAGGCGCTCTCGTCGCTACCGGCGACGGCAGGACGCTCCTCGCCGAAGCTGCGGGACTGGATGCGCTCGGCGGCGATGCCGAGGTTGACCAGGTAACTGCGCACCGCCAGCGCGCGCTGCTCGCCAAGCGAAAGGTTGTACTCATTGCTGCCGCGCTCGTCGCAGTGGCCTTCCACGATCAGCACGCAGTCGGAGTTGCTGTTGAGGTAATCGGCGACTTGCTCGATCTTGGCGATCTCTTCGGGCGCCAGTTGGAACGAATCGTAGCCGAAGTAGACCGGTGTGAGGTTCGCGTCCGTGACGCGCTCGTGGTTCGCGTCGAAGGGCTCGCCGGTCAACGGAATGCCGTCTTCCTTCACTTCCTCGAGGACGGTGGTATCGCCCATATCGGAGCCCAACCCGCCCCTGTTCTTCTTGCTCTTGCAGCCGGTGTTCAGAACCAAGGCGCTCAGGCACAGTACGACGACAACGCGAGATATCATATGCATTGATTACTCTCCATCAGATGTAGCAGGTAGTCGGTCAAGGTCACAAACTCAGTTCGCTGACCAGTCCGGCGAACCCCAGTTACCCTCGTGTGAGAGTAAGCGTATGGGAGAGTCGCCCAGCGTGTCAAGGACATAGAGGGTGGAACGCGCGCGCCCTTCCTTGCGGCTGCAGACGATGTGACGGGCGTCGGGCGCCCAGGAGGGGTCCTCGTGATCCGGGCCGGAGGTCAGAACCTCGGTCTGGCCGGAGGCGGGATCGAGCAGCGCAATCTGATAGCCGCTCTGCCGCGTGCAGTAGGCGATGCGCCCGTCGGGCCCCCAGTTGGGGGCCACATTCTCGCTGCCGCGAAAGGTCAGGCGACGCGACTGCTTGGTCGCGGACTGCATGACGTAGATGTGCGGCCGTCCGGTGACATCGCTGACATAGGCGATGGACTGGCCGTCCGGCGACCAGCACGGACTGGCCTCGGCGGCGCGCGGCGTATGGGTCAGACGGGTAACGTTGCGGGTGTTCAGATTGAGCACATAGAGTTCGGGATTGCCGGAGACGGACAGGATCACGGCCATCAGCGTACGGTCGGGCGAAATGGCGCCGCCGGTATTGAGTCCCGTGAACTGCGCCAGCGGCTGACGGGTGCCGCCCGCGGCCGGCACGCGGTAGATGCAGGGGAAGCCGCGCAGAAAGGTGGTGTAGTAGATCAATTTGCAGGATGGATCCCAGTTCGGCGCGACGCAGGGAACACGGTCCTGGGTCAGGCGCTGCATGCCGTAGCCGTCCGAGTCGCACAGGTACAGATCGCTGCCATCGTGCTTGCCGACCATGACGATGCGCGCGCTGGCCATGCCCTGCTTGCCCAGCACACGCTTGACAATCTCGTCGCTGAGGCGGTGGGCCTGGCGCCGCACCTCGGCCTTGCCGCGGGCGCCCTCACCCCAAGCGAAGCGTCCCTGCGGCCAGACCACTTCCAGTCCGGTACGGACGGCGGCGCTGTCGCCCCGCGCCTCGCCGCTGAGCCTGATTCCCGCGGCGACGCCTTCCTCGATGCGGAACCAGCCGGAGCGCTCAAGGTCGTTTTTGAGCGTGGCCAGGAAGACCTGGCCCATCTCGCCCTGGCCCTTCAGGCCTCCCAGCGACAGGCCCTGCTTGCCCGTGCCGGCCACTTTCTGCACCACGATCTGCGGAGCCGCGAACGCCCCCGCGGCGAGTGCCACAAAAAACAACAAAGTCAGCCCATATGATCTCATCTCGCGACCTTCTCCCACCTTGTGCCATCCATTTCGGCATTTCCCGGAACGCCCTCAGATTTTGCCATGTCGGCTGGCACTTACAAGCGGCAAATGAGAAGCGAGTAATGGGTCAGAAGCTGTGAAAGAATCGGCGGCGCGGGTGTAACCGCGCCCTCCAGCATCCACGAAACGTCGTTTCTATTGGATTTCTGCAGGGTCGGGTTCCACCCCGACCGTCTTCGGCGAATTCTTTCACGCCTTCTCAGTAAGGTGGGGGCGCGAGTGGGGTGCATGTGAGCGTGAAAGACCTGTAACTGCGCCTGACTCCGTGAGTAAGCACTCTGGGCCACACATCGAGGGTGTTGGCGCTGCCCGTCAGCGTCCCGGCGGCGGCTCCTGAACCGGACGAAGCACCCTGACGCCGCAGCCGGCCCATGATCACGCGCCGGCTTTCCGGCCCGATCCGCGCCGCCTCCGTGCTACGCCTCCCAGTCCTCATGGCACGCCCAACAAATCGCTCCTGCTCACATGCACTCCACTCGCACCCACATCTCACTGACCCATTACACATCGGAAGCAGCGACGGGCCTTGGTAGGTGGTCACGGTGGCCGAACCATTGCCGTCGAGTCATGAGTGATCTGGCCGGGCGCAAGCAGTTCCCGAATCCGCAGGCCGCCTGACATGACGAAAGGACGCGGCGCGAAACCATGCGCCGACAGGACCGCGGCGAGTTCGCCGCAAAGGCCTGCGTCGGAAACCATGAACAGGCGCGTGCCGTGCGGTGCCCGGCGCAGGCGCGCACACGCCTGGCCGACAGTCAGTCCATGTTCCGCGAGGAAGGGAGGCGCCAGGGCAATCAGTTGCAGGTCGGAGCGCAGCCCTTCCACCCTTTGCAGATGGCGCAGTTGGTAGTAGGTGGAAAAGTCGTCCACCAACCAGGCATCGGCAGGGAGTTCCCTCAGCAACGTCCGCGTAAACGCGTCCATGCTGCCGCGGTCGTGCCGCCAGGGATCGGTCAGCATGCCGACTAGATCGTAGCGCCACGCGTACTGCCGGGCAATGGCGTGGTAGCGCCGACCGAACCAACCGCGATTTTCGCGCGCCGCGACGGGGATGCCACTGTAGATCATCGGCGGAACCGCCGCACTCCACGTCAGCAGCACCACTAAGGCCACGCGGAAAAGGGCGCGCGCGCCTGTCGCCGCGTCCAGCTTACGCCAGAGCGCATCCACCACGCCCCCACCCCACCAGCCCGCGACCCACAGCAGCGGCAAGGCAAAGGCAAAGAGATCCCAGGTGCGATAACCGACGCAGAAGAGCAGTGTGGGCCAGGCCACCGCCAGCGTCCAGATACGCACGCCGCGGTCCGGCAATTCGCGTTCTGGCGGGATGGCGCCTGACGGCACCACAACGCACGACGAATACCTGCCCGTCAGCCCCAGGATCGCGCCGATAACCACCGCCAGCATGAACGGCGTGGGGAACTGCATCAGCACTACGTGCCCCAGGCGCGTCAGACCGGCCGCGGCATCGCCGTCAAACATCAGCATCCTGAACCCGCCCCCGGAGACCGCCCGCCATACGGCGGGGTCGCGGCCAAGATCGCGCGCCAGCACCAGCAGAAAAGGCAGCGCGCCGAGGCTCCAGGCCAATGTCGCGCGATCCCACAACGCGCGCGGACGGTCTCCATCGGCGCGTTTCCGCGACGCCAGCCAGAGAATCGCGGCCAGAGTCAGCACGCCATTCTGCACGTGGTTGAAGAGCGACAGACCAGCCAGAAAGAAGACCGCCGCGATCGTCCTTCCCCGCGCGGCAGCGTCCGTCGCGCGCGCCCGCGGCGCCGCGTCGCGGGCCACCAGCCAGAGGCTGGCGCACAGCAGAAGGCCGCTCAGGGCGTAGTTCTCGGCCACCGTGCCGTGCCACCAGACGGCGTGGCCGGTCATCATGGCGCCGGCACTGCCCAGCGCGGGCATGCGCGTGCCGCCGCGGGCGCGCAGCGCCAGGTAGAACACGATGACGGCGAGGGCTTGAGGAACCACCGACACCCAGACCACACGGACCGCTTCCGCCGCCACGCTGCCGTCGGGACACCCGAACAGAAGCACATGGCCGCACAAATTGGCGAGGTTGTGGTTCCATGCGGCCGCCGACATGGTGGCGGCGCGCATCGCCTCAACCATCACGGCCCAGTCCGGCAGCCCCATGCTACGGTGCGCGGTCAAGGCATAGAACCCGAGCGGCACAATGGCCAGCGCGCGCCACAACCAGGTTGTACAGGATCGGCGCATGCCACTCCTGAAAGCTCTCAGTGTTGACGCCACGCGATCTCTGAAAGCGCCTCGGGAAAGCCCCAGCCTCCGTGACGCAGGAAGATTTCGTTGATCTCGAGCACCACCAGGCGCGTGTCCGTCAGCAGTTCGTTCCAGTTGATCTCGCCCGGAGAAATCGGCCCCAAGTCGTGGTCCCCGTGTGGAATGGTTAGCAATCGCGGCTCCACGGCTCCGGACCAGTCGTAGCGGTATCGTCGCTTGAAGTAATACAGGAAGTCGGCACCGGTCATGGCGCCCGTGCGGGCGAGGGCGTCTATCAGCGTGAAGGTGAAGCTGTCGCCCACCAGCAGCACCCGCCCCTGGCGCGCCGCCGGCAACGGCGCCAGCATGGGAAAGGGAACCGACGTCGGCGCGCCCGCCCGGAAGCGCCAGAGATTGAGCAGGTCCAGCAGATCGGTATCGGAGCCAACCGGAGCCCGCGTGGCGACGCCGGCGATGGCAGGCAGCTCGGGCAACCGCCGGCCGGCGGGCTGCGCACGCGCCGCGGCGAAGGCCTCAGCCAGCGTCCTCTGCGCGCCATAGTGGTTCCAGTGCGTACCGCCGGGTGGGAAGAGCGGTGTCCCCTCGCCCTTCCATGCCAGGAAGCCGGCGTGCATGTCAACCACGGGGACACCCGCCGCGTGTAATCGCGGCAGCAGCCGTTCGTAGGCGTTGGTGCGAACCGCGCGCGCCGCTTCCGCCGCCACGCGCGCCTCCGCCGGCAGGTGCTCGGAGTAAATTTCCGCCTTGCTCGGGCTGATCAGCAGCGCAAAGGCGATCCCGCGTTGCGCGAGCACACGCTGCAGGCCGGAGACTGCCGCCACAAAATTCTCCGCATCCTCGGTGTGCATGCCGAAGCGGCGCTTGTAATGGCGGACATATTCCATCTCGTAGAGCCACCCGCCGCGGCCCGCCATGATCGGCGTGCCGGCGCTGACCGGCAACCGCCCGAAGAGCGAGTAGTTGATCTGGTTGGCAGTGCGAACGGCCACGCCGCGCAGCCCCAGACGGCGCGTCAACCAGGGCTCCACGGCGCGCGCGAAGCCGCCGTCGAACCACTGTCGCCACGTCAGCGACGGACCGGGCGACGGCCGCTCGGCGCCCGCCAGGCGCACGTCGCGCGGAACACCGCACACGGCGCTCAACAGCGGCAGCGCCAGGCCCAGCGCCAGACATACCAGCGCCGCGAGTCGCGCCGCCCGGCAGACAGGCAGGCCGGCGTCCTCTGTGGATTCGTTTGTTTCGGCGGCGGACATGGCGGCGTTAGAACCGGAAGTAGATAAAGGGGTTGAAGCCGCCCAGGTAGAGCGGCAAGGCGGCGGCGGCGAGCAGCAGCAACGTGGCCGCCGCGCGCAGGGCAATGCTCACGGCAGCATGGCGCTCGCGGCCACTCACGCTCCACTCGTGCCAGTGGCGCGCGCCCAAATAAAGCGGCGCGAAAGCGCTCACAGTGCCCACAACTATGGCGGTCAGCACCCGCGGGTCGCCCAACGCGGCCAGCGGACGCATCATCCCGGGCAACGCGTCCAGTCCGAACATGGCGCGCAGATAGGCGGAGGCGGCGGCCAGACCTTCCGCGCGGAAAAAGACCCAGCCGACCAGCACGATCAGGAAAGTGACCGGCACCGCCAGCCAGACAGGCGCGGCACGGTGACGCGGGCGCGCCTTCAGCAGCTTGTCGAGCGATATCCAGAAACCGTGCCAGGCGCCCCAGACGACAAAGTTCCAGGCGGCGCCGTGCCAGAAACCGGAGACCAGGAAGACCAGCCAGAGGTTGAAGTAGCGGCGCGCGGCGCCGGCGCGGTTCCCGCCCAAGGGCAGGTAGAGATACTCGCGCATGAAGTTGCCCAGCGAGATGTGCCAGCGGCGCCAGAACTCCGCCATTCCGCGCGAAATGTAGGGGAAATCGAAGTTCTCGAGGAAGCGGATGCCCAGCATGCGCCCCAGTCCGATTGCCATGTCGGAATAGCCTGAGAAATCGAAATAGATTTGCAGGGCGTAGGCATAGACGCCGGCCCAGGCCGCGCCGGCGCCGAGCGTGGCCGGAGCGGCGCCGAAGGCCTGATCGGCCGCCAGCGCCAGCGGATTGGCCAGCAGGCATTTCTTGGCCAGCCCGACGGCGAAACGCCAGGCGCCGTCGAGGAAGAGTTCCGGCGTGTAGCCGCGCGTATCGAGTTGCTGCGCCACATCGTGGTAGCGCACGATCGGCCCGGCGATCAGTTGCGGGAAGAGCGCGACGAACAGCAGGTAGCGGCCGTAACTGCGCGCCGGCAGGGCCGTGGCGCGATAGACGTCCACCAGGTAGCTGATCTTCTGGAAGGTGAAAAAGGAGATGCCGATCGGGAGAACCACGCGCGTCCAGCGTAGCGGCGCGATGCCGCAGAGCGACAGCAGCGCGTTAAGCTGCGTCACGCCGAAGTTGGCGTACTTGAAGTAGAGCAGCAACGCCAGATTGAGCGTGACGCCCCAGGCAAGTCGCCGGCGGCGCGACGCAAGCGTTCCCGCGCCGGGGGCGAGTCCTCCCCCCAGCCAGTAGTCGAGGGCGCAACTCGCGGCCAGCAGGAACACGAAGCGGGGGGCGCCCCAGGCAAAGAATAGCAGACTGGCCGCCAGCGCCACGCCATTGCGGGCGCGCGCGGGCGCGAGATAGTAAGCCGCCAGCGTCAGCGGCAGAAACAGAAAGAGAAATGTGAGCGAACTGAAGACCACGAGTAATTGGGCAGCATATTCGATCGCGGAATGCCGCGCAATAGCGCGGAGCGAAAGCCGAACGAGGCTCATTAAGCGGCGGTTAAGTTTTGGCGAGTAGAAGGCAGCTTGTTCACGGGCCAATATGCACGTCATGAATGCCGATACAATTGCCGTCTGCACACCGAGGATCATTCCCGCCAAGGCTCGCGATCGGGTCGCGAACAAGTACAGGGACGATGTCGTGGTGGGCCGCTATGACACCTCCCGTTACAATCATTTCCGCGGACGGCTAAACAACTGGGCTGCCTGGCGTGCCCTGCGGCAGGCCTTGAGTCATGTTGCGCCCGGCGGGCGCCTGCTGGACATCCCGTGCGGCACGGGCAGGTTCAGTTGGCACTTCAGCCGCGCAGGTTGGCAGACGACCGCCGTGGACTGTTCCGAGCAGATGCTGGCGGCGGCGCGGCGCGCCGGCGCTGCATCGGAAGCCAATGCCCCCGCCTTCGCTCAGGGCGACGTCTTTCGCCTGCCCTATCCGGACCGCCATTTCGACGTCGCCGTCTGCGTGCGCCTGTTCAACCTTTTGGAGCGCGACGACCGGCTCGCGGCGCTACGCGAACTTGCGCGCGTGTCCAAGACTGTGGTGGCGAGCTACTATCATCCCTATACGCTGAAATCGGCCAGCCGCTGGATCCGGTACCGGTTGGGCTTGCGCCACGCGCCCGGAAGACGCCTCACGATGCGCGCGCTCAAGGAAGAGATCGCCGCCAGCGGCCTGGTTCCCCAGCGGCGGTTGTGGGTGGCGCCTCTCTTTTCGGAAGAGTGGCTCGTGGTCTTCCGCCATGCGTCCGCCGGACCTGCCGGTGGCGCGACACAGCCCTGACCGGAACGGCGGCCGTTCAGGCGGAAGCCGGAGACGGAAAGTGCAGGCGCATGCGGAACCTGTCGGCCTGGGGCAGGCTGGCCTGAACCGTAATGCCAAGTGCGTCGCACAAGGCTTGCACGATGGAGAGTCCCAGCCCCGCGTGCCCCGCCTCATGCCGCGATGCGCTTTTGCGCCAGAAACGCTCGAAGACGTGCGTCAGGTCGTCCGGGCGCAGATCCGAGGTTTTGTTCTCGAGCACCCAGTCATGGCCGCCGGCGCTTTCTTCGGCGCTACAGACGATGGCGCTGCCCGCGACGGCGTACGAGACCGCGTTCTCCAGCAGGTTCTGAATCACCAGCCCGATTTTCTCCGGATCGGTCATCACGACCATCGCCGCGTCCACCCGGCAAGTGAGGCTCAGGTGACGTTCCCGGGCACGGGCAGCCAGCTTCCCCCAGGCGGTCTGCGTGATCGCCGCCAGCGAGACGGGTTCCCGGCTGGCGCCCGCGGCGGGATGGTCACAACGGTGCAACTGCATCAATTGCGTGACGATGCGCTCCATCTGGCGGGCGATCTCCCCGGCATCGCGGAAGAAGCGCGCCGCGCTTTCCCGGTCGTCAGGCCAGCGCGCCCCGACCTCGCAGGCGGTACGGAGTTCGGCGACCGGTGTGCGCAGTTCGTGCGAGGCGTCGCTGGCAAACTGTCGCTCCCGCGCAAAGGCCTGTTCCAGGCGTGACAGCAGTTCGTTTAGGGTTGTGACCACGGGCTGCAGTTCCTCGGGAGGCGCGTCAAGCGTGACGCGCTGGTGCAGGGTGTCGCCGCTCAGCCGCCGAATCCGATCGTTGAGCGTGGCGAGTGGCCGCAGTCCCGCGTCCAGGCTTCTTCGCACCAGCAGCCCAATGCCGATGAGGATCAGTCCGTCAACAACCGCCAGGGCGAGAAGCAGCGAAGCCAGCAGCAAATCCGTCTGTTCGCGCACACGGGCTACCGTCATGACCACACGTACATCCCGCGGCATCATGCCGGCCGGGAGCTCGAATTTCCAGCCTGCTTCCGGGTCTTCGTCGAGCGCCAGGTCCGCCTCTTCCGGTTCAATCCGCGGACTGAATGTGTAGGACACCAGACGACCCCGCCGTCCATCCGGCAGACGCACGTTGCGGAACATGGGCGCGCCGGCGGCGGAAGGGGGCGTAACTGGCAACCGATGTTCGCGCAATGAACTCGATCTGGAGAAGACTTGCCCGTCAAGGAACTGCGCCTGATAGAACGCCTGGGCTTGCTCCTGGCGGAAATCGGGCATCTGTGGCTCGGCAGGCTCGAACTCGAGTGCACGCCCTTCCACCGACGTGAGCACAGCCAGGGCGCGTGCCTGGGTCAGCAGGTTGCGGTCGAGACCGTCCAGGATACGGTTGTGTATCGCCAAGGCGAGGACGATGCTGCCGGCCAGCAGGATGGCGGAGGTGCCGGACAGGATGCGCCGCAGCAGTTGTTTCCGTATGGAGACCAAGGCCCGATCCTATTCCATGATGTACCCTTGGCCGCGGCGCGTCTTGAGCGTGTCGCGCAAGGCGGCGCCGAGTTTGCGGCGCAGGTTGCAGATCATGACTTCCACCACGTTCGGCCCGGCCAGCGACTGACTGTCGTGGAAGGTGTCCATGATCTGCTCCTTCGACAGCACGCGCCCGCGGTTGAGCGCGAGGCGTTCGAGCACGGCGTATTCGCCGGCGGTCAGGGCGACGGGCCGGTCCTCGATGTGGACGGTGCGCGTGGATGTGTTGATCCGCATCGCGCCGATGGCGATCATGGGGTTCTTCGCCATGTGCTGGCGCCGCGCGAGCGCCTGCAGGCGGGCGCAGAGTTCATCGAAATCGAACGGCTTGACGAGATAGTCGTCCGCGCCAAGTTGCAGGCCCCGGACACGATCTTCCACCTGGTCACGCGCCGAGAGAATGAGCACGTGCGTCTGCCGCGCGCGACGGCGCAGTTCGGTCAGCAGCGCGAGTCCGTCCAGTCCGGGCAGCATCAAGTCCAGCACGATGACGTCGTAGTACTGGTGCAGGGCAAAGGCCAACCCTTGCGGCCCGTCGCAAGCCGTGTCCACGGCGTGTCCCAGTTTGGTGAGCCCAACCTGGAGCGAGCGCAGCAGCCGCTGCGAGTCTTCCACGATCAGAATCTTCATGGGTATGCGCCACGCCAGTAATCGGACGACCTGGTTCGCGCTGTCAGCATGGTGGGCCCAGCCGGGCTCGAACCTGCGACCAAAGGATTATGAGTCCTCCGCTCTGACCAACTGAGCTATGGGCCCTTGAGCGGCGCCATCTTACGACGGCCAGGCGCCGCGCCGCAAGCGCAATGGGCGCAGCATTCAGGTAAGGTTAAGGGTCTCGGGTATCGTACGGGCATGAAAGCCCCTTTTCTGTCGAGATATGGCTGGCCAAGAGTAGTCTCGAAAAAGACTTGCG